>NZ_JBHVWF010000003.1:105146-148452 GCF_042882365.1 Streptomyces sp. NPDC058221
ACTCATCGCCCGTGTGGCCGGGTAATTGGCCCCCGGCCCACCAACCCCCCCCCAACCCCCCCCGCCCCCCCCGCCCCCGGCGCGGCCCCCCCCGGTTCACCGGGGGGGCCCGACGGCGTACGGCGGGTGGTGCGGGATCAGCCGGTGAGGCGCTCACCCGTCGAGGTCGCGAAGACGTGCAGCTCGTCCGGGCGGGGCACGACGTGCAGCTTGGTGCCCTTCTCCGGGACGGCACGGCCGCCGACGCGGACGACGAGGTCCTTGTCCTGGGTGCCGACCTCGGCGGAGCCGTAGACGAAGCCGTCGGCGCCGAGCTCCTCGACGACGTTGACCGAGACGGCCAGACCGGCGGGGGCGTCGGCGGAGTCCTTGGTGAGGGACTTCGCGGCGGAGCCGCCGTGCTCGACGATGTCGAAGTGCTCGGGACGGATGCCGACCGTGACGGTCGTGTCGCCGCGGTCCGCGGCGGCGGTGAGCGCCTCGCGGGAGACCGGGACGACGCTGTTGCCGAACTTCACGCCACCGTCGGTGATCGGGACCTCGACCAGGTTCATGGCCGGGGAGCCGATGAAGCCGGCCACGAAGAGGTTCGCCGGCTTGTCGTACATGTTGCGCGGCGAGTCGACCTGCTGGAGCAGACCGTCCTTGAGGACCGCGACACGGTCACCCATGGTCAGGGCCTCGACCTGGTCGTGCGTGACGTACACGGTCGTGATGCCCAGACGGCGCTGGAGCGAGGCGATCTGCGTACGGGTGGAGACACGGAGCTTGGCGTCGAGGTTCGACAGCGGCTCGTCCATGAGGAAGACCTGCGGCTCACGGACGATGGCACGGCCCATCGCGACACGCTGACGCTGACCACCGGAGAGCGCCTTCGGCTTGCGGTCGAGGTAGTCGGTGAGGTCCAGCATCTTGGCGGCCTCTTCGACCTTCGCCCGGATCTCGGTCTTGTTGATACCGGCGATCTTCAGCGCGAAGCCCATGTTGTCCGCGACGGACATGTGCGGGTAGAGCGCGTAGTTCTGGAACACCATCGCGATGTCCCGGTCCTTCGGCGGCAGGTGCGTGACGTCGCGGTCGCCGATGCGGATCGAACCGCCGTTGACGTCCTCGAGACCCGCGAGCATGCGCAGGGAGGTCGACTTGCCGCAACCGGAGGGACCGACGAGGACGAGGAACTCGCCGTCCTCGATGTCGATCTCGAGCTGGTCGACCGCGGGCTTCGTGGAGCCGGGGTATACGCGGGACGCCTTGTCGAACGTGACACTGGCCATGCGGAATCTTCTCCTTCACCGGCAGGAACGTGCCGGACGATCCGTTGTAAGGGAGTGGTCTGGTCCACTTGAGTGAACCTGCCTGGACGCTACCCGGCCATGTCGAATCTGTCAGTAGTTCTTGGGCCACGAATTCCCCGGGCTCGATCCGGGTGGGAGGCGGCTGCGGGACGGCCCTCAGTCCTGCGCGGTGGGGCGGACGACGATGTCGCCCACGTCGACGCCGTCGGGCTGCTCGACGGCGAAGGCGATGGCGCGGGCCACCGCATCCGGCGGGATCGCGATCTTCTCCATCTTCTCCATGATCTGGGCCCTGACCCCGGGGTCCGACATGGAGTCGGCGAACTCGGTGCGGACGAAGCCCGGTGAGACGACGGTGACGCGCAGGCTGTCGCCGGCCTCCTGGCGCAGACCCTCGGAGATGGTGCGCACGGCGTTCTTCGTGCCGGCGTACACCGCCTGGAGGGGGACGATGCGCAGCCCCGCGGTGGACACGGTGTTGATGAAGTGGCCGAAGCCCTGTTCCCGGAACACGGGCAGTGCGGCGGCGATCCCGTACAGCACGCCCTTGAGGTTGACGTCGATCATCTCCTCCCACTCCTCGACGCGGAGGTCGTCGAGAGGGGAGATCGGGCCCACCCCGGCATTGCTGACGAGGACGTCGAGTTTGCCGAACCGTTCGCGTGCCAGCGCGACGAGACCGGTCAGGTCCTCGCGCCTCTTCACGTCCGTACGGACCCGGACGGCTTCCCCGCCGGCCTCCTCGATGCGGGCGGCCAGGGCCTCCAGGCGCTCCGCACGGCGCGCTCCGAGGACGACCTTCGCGCCGCGCGCGGCGAGCAGGAGCGCGGTCGCTTCGCCGATGCCGCTGCCGGCGCCGGTGATGGCCACGACCTTGCCTTCGATGCCTTCGTTTTCCGACATGACCGGCAGTCCTTCCAGAGAGGGGAGGGCAGGCCGGGGTCACTGCCCCGGTCATGCCCTAGAGTGAAAGTGGAGGCGCCGCCACTTTCACCCACACTAAGTGGAGCCGCCTCCACTTAGCAAATGGAGAGCAGGGAGAGCCGTTGATGTCCCCAGCCGCAGGACGCCCGCTGAGGGCCGACGCCCAACGCAACCGGGACAAGATCCTGGCCGCGGCGGTACGCGTGTTCACCGAGGAGGGGCTGGACGCCCACTTCGAGCGCATCGCCAAGGAGGCGGGCGTGGGAACGGGCACCCTCTACCGCAACTTCCCCACCCGGGAGGCCCTGATCGAGGCGGCGTACCGCAACGAGGTCTCCCGCCTGTGCGACTCCGTCCCCGCACTCCTGGCCGCCATGGAGCCCGGCGAGGCACTGCGCGCCTGGACGCGCCGCTTCATCGACTACGCCACCGCCAAGCTCGGCATGGCCGAGGCGCTCCGCGCCGTCGTCGCCTCCGGTGCCAACCCGTACGCCGACAGCCATCGGATGATCCAGGAGGCCCTGTCGTCCCTCATGGACGCAGGCACCGCGGCCGGTGTGATCCGGTCCGACATCACCGCGACCGACATGTTCGCCGCCCTCGCGGGAATCGCCCTCACCTCGGCCGGCCCCGACCAGCGGGAACAGGCTGAACGCCTTCTCGACCTCACCCTGGACGGACTGCGGTCCGTGCCCCGTGAGCAGGGGTGAAACTTCTTGGATGGGTGGATGGGGCGCTGTGTAGAGTGAGGGCTCGCGCGCGTGCTTCCGGCGTGCGCGATGCCTCCTTAGCTCAGCTGGCCAGAGCAACGCACTTGTAATGCGTAGGTCATCGGTTCGAATCCGATAGGGGGCTCAATCCCCAGGCCGACATCTAGTCGGCCTGGGCTTTTTATGCCGATCCGGCCTGGATCCTCGGCAGGAAGCTCAGCGCCGTCCTGAGATCCGAAGGCTCGCGATAGTGAACCCCGGTCATCCCCATGGCCCGCGCGGCTTCGACGTTCTCCAGTCGGTCGTCCACGAAGAGGCACCGCTCCGGTGCGACGCCCGCCCGCGCGGCCGCGATGTCGTAGATCTCCCGGTCCGGCTTGGCGACGCCCACGCGGGCGCTGCTGACGACGTGGTCCGCGAGATCCGTCAGGCCCAACGACGCCAGGTCCCGCTCCAGTTCCAGGGTCGCGTTCGTCACCAGGACCACGGGCAGGTGCGCCCGTACGTGGCGCAGCAGGCACACCACTGCGTCGTCGGCCCGGAACGGGGCTTCGGCGAGTGCCGTCGCGAGTGCGCGGGCCCGGGGTTCGGGGAGCTCGTCCGGCAGCGCGCGGACGATGGATTCGATCCACTCCTGCTGGGTGATCCTGCCCAGCAGGAGGGGCAGGTCCGTCTCCGGGGCGTAGGCCACGTCCGTGGTCGTTCCCGGTGTCAGGCCCGCCGCGTGTTCGAGCTCGGTCAGCCGCGTCGTGTCGTAGAAGCGGATCACGTTGTCGAGGTCGCACAGCACGGCGTCGAAGGGGCGGCCTGCGGTTGCAGGAGAAGTCATGGCTCAGCCCCGTCCCGCCACCCGGTCCGCGAACTTCGCGATCGGGTCCGTGCCCGGGCGGGGTGAGGTGCGTTCGCGGCGGTCGGCTGCCCGGTAGGCGGCGTACATGCCGTGGACGCCGAGCCAGCGGAAGGGTTCGGGTTCCCAGCGGCGGACGCGGTGGTTGACCCAGGGGAGGGTGGTCAGGTCGGTGGGGCCGGACTGGCCGGAGTCCTGCTGGATCAGGTCGCGCAGGGTGCGGGCGGCGAGGTTGGTGGTGGCGACCCCGGAGCCGACGTAGCCGCCGGCCCAGCCGAGGCCGGTGGAGCGGTCGAGGGTGACGGTGGCGCACCAGTCGCGGGGGACGCCGAGGACGCCGGACCAGGCGTGGGCGATGCGGGTGCCGGCGGTGGTGGGGAAGAGGCGGACGAGCAGGTCGCGCAGGGCCTCGACGGTGGCGGGCCGGGTGCGTCCGTCGTTGTCGGTGGCCGAGCCGTAGCGGTAGGGGACGCCCCGGCCGCCGAGTGCGATGCGGTTGTCGGCGGTGCGCTGGGCGTACATGTACGCGTGGGCCATGTCGCCGAGGGTTTCGCGGCCGTTCCAGCCGATGGTGTCCCAGAGGGAGTCGTCGAGGGGCTCGGTGACGATCATGGAGGAGTTCATCGGGAGCCAGGTGCGCTTCTGGCCCTTGAGGCCCGCGGTGAAGCCTTCGGTGCAGCGCAGGACGTACGGGGCGCGGACCGTGCCGTAGGGGGTGACGGCGTGTTTGGGCTTGATCTCGGTGACGGGGGTCGACTCGTGGATCGTGACGCCGAGGGCTTCCACGGTGTCCGCGAGGCCCTTGACGAGTTTCGCGGGGTGCAGACGGGCGCCGTGCGGGGTCCAGGTGGAGCCGACGGCGCCGGTGACGCGGACGCGTTCGGCGGTCTCGCGGGCGCCGTGCAGGGTGCGGTCACTCTCGCCGAAGGCGATCTCCGCGGAGTGGAAGCCCTTGAGGCGGGCCAGCTGGGCCGGAGTGCAGGCGACTTCGAGGACGCCGCCCCGGTGGATGTCGGCGTCGATCTTCTCGTCGGCGGCGACCCGGATGACCTCGGTGACGGTGTCGTTCATCGACTGCTGGAGGCGGACGGCTGCTTCGTGGCCGTGGAGTTTCGCGTAGCGGTCGCGTCCTGCGATGCCGTTGTAGAGCCAGCCGCCGTTGCGTCCGGATGCGCCGTAGCCGCAGAACTTGGCTTCCAGGACGGTGATGTTGAGGAAGGGGACGGCCTTCTTGAGGTAGTACGCCGTCCAGAGTCCGGTGTATCCGCCGCCGACGATGCAGATGTCGGCCGTGGTGTCACCGGGCAGGGGCTCGCGGGGTGTGGGGGTGCCCTGGTCCGCGTACCAGAAGGATATGCCGCCGTTCGCGGTGCTGACGGTGCTCATTTTGCCCCTGCTTGTCCGTATGGCCGGCTGGCCGTGTGATGGCTGTCCGCCGGTGAGCCTGTGTGGCGGGACGTTACTGGGCGGGGGCGGGTTTCGTCTTGTGCCGGTTGCGGGTGAGCGGGTAGCAGGCGAGGCCGATGAGTACGGAGGTGAAGTGGCCGACGTCGGTGAAGGTGGCGCGGGTGACGAGGGGGACGCCGTAGATGACGAGGACGGCGAAGAGGTAGACGTACCGCCAGGGCCGCGGGACGTAGTAGGTGAGCACGGCGACGACGCCCGCGAGCGCGTAACTGACGCCGACGTCCAGGGTGTTGGCGGCGGTCTCCGGTGCGTGGCCGTGCCGGATCGCCCAGGCCAGGACGCCCTCGCTGACGAGGGTGGCCAGGACGTGGGCGGCGGCCACGACGGTGAGCCAGCGCAGGGTGCCGAGCCGGCGCTCGGCGGGGGCGTGGAAGACGGTGTAGAGCACGGCGTAGGGGAGCCATTCGCCGCCGTCGATCCAGAAGGCGCTGCTGATCAGGACGCGTACGGGGTTCTGGGAGAGCTCGTGGATGTTGGTGGAACGCTGGCGGAGGAAGTCCTCCTCGAAGGCCGGTGACATCTGGTGGACGATCACGGTGGTGACGAAGAGGGCCGTCAGCCAGAGGTAGGTGCCGGGGGCGCTGCGGATCCATGAGCCGACGCCGCGGATCCACGTGGCGGGTGCGGAGCGGGGCCGCGTGGGAGGGGCGGGGTGGCTCGGGGTCATAACCGATTGACGCACGCTCCTACGATCGGGGGCGTGATTGACATTCCGGATGCGCTGATCGCCACTCAGTCCAAGTACAACGGTGCGGCCGGGCGGGCGTTCCTTGCCGCGTTGCCGGGGATGGCCGCGGAGTTCCTCGAACGGTGGGGGCTGCGCCGGGACGGCGAGGCGCTGTACGGGGTGTGTGCGCTGGTCCTTCCGGTGGTGCGGGTGGCGGACGGGCGCCCTGCCGCGCTGAAGCTGCAGTCGGTGGACGCGGAGACGGTGGGGGAGCCGGTCGCGCTGCGGGTGTGGGGTGAGACGTCGGCCGGTGCGGTGGGGTTGCTGGACCATGACGCGGCGTCGGGGGCGATGTTGCTGGAGCGGCTGGACGGGCACCGTTCCCTGTCGGGGATGGCGGATGTGCGGGAGGCGGTGCGGATCATCGCGGAGCTGCTGGCGGGGCTGACGGCGGTACGGGCTCCGCGGTCGGGCGGTTTCCGGGGGCTCGGCGAGGCGGCGGAGTCGATGCTGGCGGCGGCGCCGGGCGCGGCGGGGCTGCTGGCTGATGCGGCGGAGCGGCGGCTGCTGGCGGACTGCGCGGCGGCGGTGCGGGAGGTGGCGGGGGAGCCGGGAGACCGGCTGCTGCACTGGGATCTGCACTTCGGCAATGTGCTGGCCGGGAGGGGCTGGCCGGCGGGCGAGGGGGCGCGGTGGGTGGCGATCGATCCGAAGCCGCTGGCGGGTGATCCTGGCTTCGAGTTGTTTCCGGCCTTGGCCAACCGGTTCGACGCGGAGGGGGTGGGGTGGCGGTTCGACCTGATGACGGAGGTGCTGGGTCTTGACCGGGCGCGGGCCCGTGCGTGGACGCTGGGGCGGGTGCTGCAGAACGCGTGCTGGGGCGCCGAGGGCGGTGAGCGGCGGCTGGTGCCGGAGCACGCGGAGATCGCGCGGCGGTTGCTGGGAGGGGAGTAGGAGGGACGGTGCGGTGCTGCTTACGCTGCCTTCATGATCCGTACCGCTACTGCCGCTGATGTTCCCGCCCTTCACGCGATGATCCGTGAACTGGCCGATTACGAGAAGGCGCTGCACGAGGCGCACGCCACCGAGGAGCAGCTGCGCGAGGCGCTGTTCGGCGAGCGGCCTGCCGCGTACGCGCACATCGCCGAGTCGGACGAGGACGGTGAGGTGGTGGGCTTCGCGTTGTGGTTCCTCAACTTCTCCACGTGGCGCGGAGTGCACGGCATCTATCTGGAGGATCTGTACGTGCGTCCCGAGCGGCGCGGCGGCGGGCACGGGAGGGCGCTGCTGGGCGAGTTGGCGCGGATCTGTGTGGAGCGCGGCTACGAGCGGCTGGAGTGGTCGGTGCTGAACTGGAACGCCCCGTCGATCGCGTTCTACGAGTCGCTGGGTGCGCGCCCGCAGGACGAGTGGACGGTGTACCGGCTGACGGACGGGGCGCTGGCGCAGCTCGGGGGCTGACATCCGGGGGTCCGGGGGTCTGGGGATCAGGGGATCAGGGGATGAGGACGACCTTGCCGGTGGTGCCGCGGGTTTCGAGGGCGCGGTGGGCGGCGGCCGCTTCGGCGAGCGGGTAGCGCTGGACGGCGGGGCGCAGGCGGCCGGCGGCGGCCTCGGCGAGGGAGCGTGTCTCCAGGGCGCGCAGGCCGCCGCCGCGCTGGATCATGGCGGGGCCGAGGACGCTCTGCGAGGTGATGGCGCGGGCGGTGAGTTCGTCCTCGGTGAAGGTGAGCGGGCGGCCGTCGTGGAGCCCCTGGCCGGACCAGCCGTAGACGATGTGCTGTCCGCCCTTGCCGAGGAGGTCGACGGCGGCGCGTGCGGTGGTGCCGCCGACGGAGTCGTAGACGACGGTGGCGCGGCGGCCGAGGGCGTCGAGGTGGGTGCGGACCTGGCGGGGCCAGTCGGGGAGGGTGTAGTCGACGGCGAGGTCGGCGCCGTTGGCGCGGACGAGGCCGGTCTTGGCGGGTCCGCCGGCGAGGCCGATGACGGTGGCTCCCGCGTTCTTGGCGTACTGGACGAGCAGGGTGCCGATGCCGCCGGCCGCGGCGGTGACCAGGGCGATGGATTCGGGTCCGAGCGGGGTGAATCCGAGGATGCCGAGGGTGGTGCGGCCGGTGCCGATCATCGCGACGGCTTCGGCGTCGTCGAGGCCGTCGGGTACGGGGTGCAGCTTGTCGGCCTCGGTGACGGCGAGTTCGGCGTAGCCGCCGGGAGCGTTGCCGATGTGGGCGACGACGTGCCGGCCGAGCCAGCTCGGGTCGGTGCCTTCGCCGAGCGATTCGACGGTGCCGGCGACTTCGCGGCCGGGGACGGTGGGCAGTGGGGTGGGTGCGGGGTACGGCCCGGTCATGCCCTGGCGCAGGGCGGTGTCGAGGAGGTGTACGCCGGCTGCGCGGACGGCGATCCGGACCTGGCCGGGCGCGGGGACGGGGTCCTCGGTGCGCTCGTAGGTGAGGTTCTCGGCGGGGCCGAAGGTGTGGAGGCGGACGGCGTGCATGGTGGGCTCCCCGGGGTGTGGGTCTCGGTGAGCCCACTCTCTGACCTCAAGCGCGCTTGAGGTCAAGTGGTGCTGTGGAGGTGGCGGGTGCGCAGGGCGGGGCCGATCGGTGTGGTGCGGCCGGAGGGCCCGCTGAGTGCCGGGTCGCCGAGGAGGGCGGCGTTGTCAGTGGGGTGCGTCACGATGGGGGCATGGTGCGCAGCAGCGGGAGTGGTCAGGGGAGCGGCAGGAGCAGGTCCGGCAAGGACGGGATCGCGGCGGCGCGGCGTCCGGAGGTGCGGCTGCCGCCTCTTGAGCCGTACGGGGGCGGGGGCCTGGAGCCGGACGGGGACTACGACGGTGTGCGGTTCGACGCGGTGGATCTGGCGGACGAGTCGGGCCCGGGTGCCCGGTTCATGGACTGCGCCCTGGACGGCTGCGCGCTGGACCGTACGGAGCTGGTCAGGGCCCGTTTCATCGATTCGGTGCTGACGGGGGTACGGGGGGTGGGCACGGATCTCGCGGGGGTGTCGCTGCGGGACGTGGAGATCGTGGACGCGCGCCTGGGCGGGGTGCAGATGCACGGTGCGGTGCTGGAGCGGGTGCTCGTGCGGGGCGGGAAGATCGACTACCTGAATCTGCGGAAGGCGCGGCTGAAGGACGTGGTGTTCGAGGGCTGTGTGCTGTCCGAGCCGGATTTCGGGGGTGCGCAGCTGGACCGGGTGGAGTTCCGGGACTGTGTGCTGAAGCGGGCCGACTTCAGTGCGGTGCGGATGGAGTCGGTGGATCTGCGCACGGTCGCGGAGCTGGACATCGCGCGGGGCGTGGAGCGGCTGGCGGGTGCGGTGATCAGCCCGTCGCAGCTGATGGAGCTGGCTCCGGCGTTCGCGGCGCAGATCGGGGTGCGGGTGGAGGCCTGAGGGCCTGCCCCCCTCCGGGGGGCCGGTCAGAGGCGGGGGAAGCGGGCCTGGAGGTCCCAGATCGCGGGGTTGTCGGCGAGGCCTTCGTGCATGTCGGCAAGGTCGGCGATCAGGTCGTGCAGGAAGTCGCGGGCCTCGCGGCGCAGCACGGAGTGGTTGAAGGTGAGCGGCGCTTCCTCCGCGGGCATCCAGTCGGCCTCGACGTCGACCCAGCCGAAGCGGCGCTCGAAGAGCATGCGGTCGGAGGACTCGGTGAAGTCGAGTTCGGCGAACTGGCGGCGGTGCGAGCGGTTGCCGCGCGGATCGCGGTCGATCTGCTCGACGATGTCGCACAGGGCCCAGGCGAAGTCGAGCACGGGCACCCATCCCCAGGCTGTGGATACTTCGCGGTCCTCCTTGGTGTCCGCGAGGTAGACGTCCCCGGAGAACAGATCGTGGCGCAGCGCGTGGACGTCCGCTCGGCGGTAGTCGGTCTGCGGGGGATCGGGGAAGCGTCGGGAGAGGGAGTAGCCGATGTCGAGCACGGTTCGATGGTGTCATGCCCGGCGTGTCGCTCCTGCCGGTGGAGGAGGAGTGGAGGAAGCGACGGGCCTTGGGCCCATGATCCGCCGGACAGGCCCTAAGGGGCTGCGTCGGCCGAGGCGGCGCGCCGGACGCAGTCCCGGAGCAGGGCGCGACGCCGATCATGTACGTCATCGGGTTCCCGGCTGGTGGCCGCGTAGACGTTGCTGACCGGTGACCAGGCCATGGACATGGCGATGACCATGGCCATGATGTCGAACGGGTCGCCCGCGCGGACCCGCCCGGCGGCCTGCGCCTCGGAGATGGCCGTGAGCTTGTGGTCGTGGTAGTCCGCGCGGGTCTCGACGAGGTGCCCGTCGGGCCGGCGCTCCAGCCGTGTCCAGGTAGCCAGCCGGATGAGGTCGGGGCGGCGCAGGTATTCGTCGTAGAGACGGACGGCCCAGTCCGCGAGATCGTCGGCGTCGATGGGCACGACGTTGGTGATGCGCTCCAGCGAGCTGAGGAAGATCGCGTCGAAGAGCCGTTCCTTGTCACCGAAGTAGGCGTAGAGCTGGGCCTTGTTGGTGCGCGCCGCTGCCACGATGCGTTCGATGCGCGCCCCGGCGATGCCGTGCTCGGCGAACTCTTCGGTCGCGGCGTCCAGGATGCGCTGGTAGGTCGCGGCGCCTCGCGAGGTCTGGGGCAGTTCCGGCATGACCTCACTCTACCAAACAGAACAGTTTGTTTGCTTTGGCGTGCGGACGCGCTTACGCTGTGACAGACAGAACAGTCTGTTTAAGGAGTCAGGTATGCGCATGACCACCGGATGGCAGGCGGCCGGCCCGACGGCGGCGCTGCGGCGCGTGCCGCTGGCCCGCCGAGACCTGCGCCCGGACGACATCGCGGTGCGGGTCGACTTCTGCGGCGTGTGCCACACCGACCTGCACGCCCTGAACGCCTATGACCAGGACGCGAAGGCACCCCTGGTGCCCGGTCACGAGTTCACCGGCGTGGTGACCGGGACCGGCCCCGAGGTGACGGCCTTCTCGGTCGGCGACCGCGTCGCGGTGGGCAACATCATCGACTCCTGCGGCGTGTGCGCCATGTGTGAAGCCGGACAGGAGAATTTCTGCCACTCCTTCCCGACCCTGACCTACGGCGGCACCGACCGGCAGGACGGGGCGACCACTCTGGGCGGCTACACCCGTGAGTACGTCGTGCGCGACGCCTTCGCCTACCCGCTCCCCGCCGGCCTCGACGCGGCCGCGGCCGCCCCGCTGATGTGCGCAGGCGTCACCGTCTGGGAACCCCTGCGCTCCCTGGGCGTCGGCCCCGGCAGCCGCGTCGCCGTGGCCGGGCTCGGCGGCCTGGGGCACCTCGCGGTCAAGATGGCGGTGGCACTCGGCGCCACCACGACCGTCATCAGCCGCACGCAGGACAAGCGCGACGACGCCCGCAAGCTCGGCGCCCACGGCCTCATCGCGTCCACGGATGCCGAGCAGATGGCCGAGGCGCGCGACACCTTCGACGTCGTCATCGACACCATCTCCGCCCCGCACGAACTCGCCCCGTATCTGAAGCTGGTGGCGATGGACGGCACCCTCAGCCTCCTCGGGTACCTGGGCCCTGTCACCGTCGAGGCCATGGACCTGCTCATCGGACGCAAGAAGCTCAGTTCGGCGGGCAGCGGAGGCCGTCCGGCGACAGCCGAGATGCTCAAGTTCTGCGCCGACAACGACATCGCCGCCGACGTCGAGGTGCTCCCGTCGGCACAGGTGGACACGGCCCTCGACCGCCTCCGGCGAAACGACGTCCGCTACCGCTTCGTGCTCGACATGTCCGACCTGGACCGAAGGGAATCGGAGCACGCGCCGGACAGGCCCTGACCGCAGCTCACGCTCGGGGCTCAAGCGTCGAGATCCGAGCGCTCTTTCAGCGGAATGGGTGGAGGGATTGCGTTCCCACCCACCCTCCCTGCCTTGAGGGTTGACTTTTTGCGATCGACTTGCCACGGAGGGTGGCCGCGCTCTAGCGTCAGTGGGACCAAGACGGCCCCCGTCGGTGCTGAAACACCTAACGGGGGCCTGACCACTTCGATCGTTAGGCCCGATCTGATGGCTGCCGGCCAGCTTAGTGCTGCCCCCTCCTCTGCGCCCGCCCCTGTTCCCACGCTCGACCACCCGATGGCCAATCCCGGGTACGGCAAGCGTTCGGCGCCCGGGCAACGCCCGCGCACCGACCATGATTTCGCGCATCTCCTGCCCCGTGACGCCGCTGTCGCCGCGTACATCGACGGCTTGTGCGACGGCGCCGACATCTCCGTGAAGACCCTCGCCAAAATGCTCCCGTACGGGCAGTGCGCCCTGCGGACCACGCTCAACCGGCTCCAGGAAGCGGGCCATCTGCGCCGGGGCAGCGAGTGCGTCGCGACCGAGGAGGCGCTGATCTGGGTCACCCGGACGTTCTTCTCCCGCACCTGGCACGACGATGACTGGTGGGACGCCTTTACCCGGGGTGACGTACCGCAGCGGCAGTCGGCCCAACGCCCCACCCGTTCACGGTCGTTCATCCTGTTGGCCGCCCTCGGGCGCCACACGCCCATGCTCACGCTCTCGCAGGCGGACTGTGTGGCGCTGGAACCGCAGGTCAGCGAGTGGTTCGAGCGCGGCGCCACCGAGCCGGAAGTCCTGCACGCCCTGACCGAGGGCCTGCCCGCACGCATCCACCACGCCGCCGCGCTCCTGGGCCGACGCCTGCGGGACAAGCTGCCGCCCGTGCGCGAGGCCGCCCCGGCCCCCCGGGTCGTCCTGCGCGCCCTGGAGTGCGGCGAATGCCGCGCACCCGGCAGCGCGGAAGCGATGCGAGGCGGCCTCTGCGCCACCTGCCGAGGCAACGCCCCCGAAGCCTCCTGCGGCCCCGCGGGCGCCGTCCCCGTCCAGGGGGTGCGGGCCAGGATGAGCGCGGTACGGGCCGGACTGGTACCCCGCGCCGAGCGCGGACACCGGTGACGCCGGACGGCCTTCAGTCGAATCACCCCTCCAGGGCGTCTGCCCACGTGTGCTGTTTGGCGTGGTCGGCGAACAGACAGCAGCCCTCACCGTCAGGACCCGGGGCGACCACCGTGCAGTCCGACACCACGACAAGTTCCGCCTCGTCCGTCCCGTGCCAGCGGAGCCACAGCGCGGTCCCGTACGCGCAGGCGTCGGTGAGGAGACCGAAGTGCTCACCCTCGTCGTGCGCGGACAGCTGGCACTGCACCGCCCTGTCGACGTACGGGGCGGCCGACATCTCCCGCGCTTCCCTCGCCAGGTCGAGGGGCACCCGGCGCCAGTGCGCGCACCGCATCACGACTTCACCCGAGAGGAGGCTCCAAGGCGCGGGGAGTGGTCCGTGCAGCGCGGGCACGTGCATGGCGGGAAGCGCCCGGGGTTGTCGAGGGCCATCGGACCCTCATCTTCCTGTACCTCTGTCACCTGGCCCCAAGTCCGACCGGAGTCGTGGGAGACCCGGAGGGTCATGAGGGCTCTGGGTGAAGAGCCCAGGCCCCGCGTCCGCGCCGTACCGTCCGGCTCGCGCGCCAGAGTCTCGTCTCTCGTCGTCATGACCGAACTCCTTTGTGAATCACGCTGCTCGTCTGGGGCAACATCCAGGAAAGCGCGCGAAGTCGGAGGTCTCCACGGCATCCATGCGGCAGTCTTGACGCAGGTCCGTGCACGAGCTCTGAAGGCCCCGAAACCGCGGGAAGGGGGCGCCATGGGACTCGCGGAACGACGCAGGACCCTGGGCTACAGTCAGGAGACGTTGGCCGAGTTACTCGGTGTGGACCGCACTACTGTCGGACGCTGGGAAAGCGCCAAAGCCGCTCCTCAGCCGCCCCAGCGAAGGTCCTTGGCCGCCGCTCTCGAAGTCAGTCTCCAAGAGCTGGACGCTCTCCTGGCACCGCCACGAGCCGCAGACCGGACGGCCGCAGGGCACCAGTTCATTGACCCCCCGAGCGCGGGAGACCCCGACGAAATGATCCGCCGCGAATTCCTCCGCATACTGACTGTCAGCGGGGTTTTTGCCACCCTGCCGGTCGAGGAGGCCGAGGCCCTCACCGAGGGCGTCCGCCGGGGGGTGCCCGCCGACTTCGCACGCATGAACAGCCATCTCTGGCAGGTTTATCAACTGGCCCGCTCCAAGGGCTCCGTGTACCCCGTCATCCGTGACCAGCTGACGACACTCAACGAGGCATTGGCGGGCCGCCGTGGAAGCGCGCGCCCCCTTCTGAACGCGGCCTCCGACCTCTTCCAGTTGGCCGGAGAGGTTGCGTTCGACAGCAACCGGTACTCCGACGCAGCGGCGTCGTACTCGCTCGCGGCATCGATCAGTAAGGATGCCGAGGCGTACGACCTTTGGGCATGCGCGCTCGTTCGCCACGCTTACGTGGACATGTCCGAGCAGTGCTACCGCCAGGCGGCGCAGCTGCTCGACGCGGCCGAGCGACTGGCCGGCCGGGGGGACAACAACCTCTCGACTCGGTATTGGGTCGCTTCCGTCCAAGCCGAGGCATACGCCGGCCTCGGCGACCTGGACGCGTGCGAGCGTGCGATGGATCAGGCGGAGACCGTCCGCGACCTCACCGCGGACAGCGTCAACGGTGGATGGCTTCGGTTCGATGGTGCGCGGCTGGCCGAGGAACGGGGATCGCGCTACGTACAGCTCGGCCGTCTCGACCTGGCGGAGAACGCCTTGAAGGATGCCCTGGAGCAGGCAGCCCTGGCATCCGGGCAGTCGTACCGGCGACGCGGAGCAGTGCTCACCGACCTGGCCGCCATCGGCGCGAAGCGGCAGGACGTCGAGCAAGTTGTGGCGTACGGCAGGGAAGCCATCGGCCTGGCCCGAGCCTCCGCGTCCGGGTACGTCGCCCGTAGACTCCAAGCCCTGTGCGACGAGTTCGGTCCCTTGAGCCGCGACCACCGCGTGGCGGAGCTGGGGGCGGAGATCGCCACGCTGAGCACGCCGTGACGAGAGGGGTAGGCATGCCGCAGACCGAAGGTGCACGACTGTTCCGGGAAACCTGGATCGCGGGAGTGCACCAGCACTTTCCCGGGGAGCCGAAGGCCGGCTACGTCATCCCGTGGGAAGACACCCCGCAGTGGGAGCGCGAGGCCGCAGGCTCGGTCTACGACCAGGTCCGGCAGTTCGTCGAGATCAGCGGTGGCCACACGTCGAGGTTGTCCCGCGAGCAGAAGAGCCGGTTCGTCGCGACGTGCTGGACGGCACAGATGTTCAAGCACTTCGAGGAGCCGAAGCCGGGCTATGTAGCGGACTGGCCTGACCTGCCGTCCTGGCAGCAGGAGACGGACGCCGACATCTTCGAGGCCATCGAGAAGGCGCTGAGCTGACCGCACCGGAACGTTCCTGGGTGGACAGTGGATTGGACCGTCAGGACGGGTATTGCGCGCCGAGGGTCTTCCACTTCGCTCGTCTTATGTGAAACGCCGCCGGGATGGCCCCAGCCCTCAGGGCAGCAGCCGCTGCTCCTTGGCCACGGCGACCGCCCCGGCGCGGGTGTCGACGCCGAGCTTGTCGTAGATCCGGCCCAGGTGCGTCTTCACGGTGGCCTCGCTGATGAACAGGGCGCGGGCGATGTCGCGGTTGCCGAGGCCCTGGGAGAGCTGGCCGAGGATGTCGCGTTCGCGGTCGGTGAGGGTGGGCAGCGGCTTGCGCATCCGTGCCATGACGCGGCTGGCGACGGGCGGGGAGAGGGCGGTGCGGCCCTGGGCTGCCGAGCGGATCGCGGCGAAGAGCTCCTCCGGGCGTTCGGCCTTCAGCAGGTAGCCGGTGGCGCCCGCCTCGATGGCCCGGGTGATGTCGGCGTCCGTGTCGTACGTGGTGAGGACCAGGACGTGGGCGTCGTCGGTGCCGGCCACGATCCGGCGGGTCGTCTCGACGCCGTCGATGCCCTCGCCCAGCTGGAGGTCCATCAGGACGACGTCGGGGGTGAGCTTGGCGGCCAGGGCGACGGCCTCCTCGCCGCTGCCGGCCTCCCCGACGACCTCGATATCGGGTTCGCTGCCGAGGAGTGCGAGGAGTCCGGCGCGTACGACGGCGTGGTCGTCGCAGAGCAGGATGCGGACGGGCGTGGGGACGGGCGGGTGCGGGGCGGTCATACGGGGTCCCGGTGGGTGAGGGCGGCGGATGGTCCGTCGGTGAGGGGGACGGCGGCGGTCACCACGGTGCCTTCGCCCGGTGCGGATTCAATGGTCAGGGTGCCGCCGAGCTGGCGCAGCCGGGCGCGCATCGCGGGCAGTCCGTGACCGCGTACGCCGCCCGTGGCCCCGGTGTGCGCGGCGGGGGCGAAGCCGTGGCCGTTGTCCGCGATGTCGAGGACGGTCCGGTCGTCGAGGTGGGTGAGGGTCAGGGCGGCCTCCGTGGCGCCCGCGTGCTCGGTCACGTTGGCCAGGGCGCCCTGGGCGATCCGCAGCAGCGCGGACTGCACCCGGTCGGGCAGCGCGGTGTGCGGCGCGCCCTCGACATGGCAGCGCACGGTCAGCCGGCCCTGGGCCTGGGTGGTTTCGCGGTCGGCGAGTGCGTACAGGGCGGCGTCCAGGCCGCCGCCCTCGGCGAGGTCGGCGGGGGCCAGGTCGTGGACGAAGCGGCGGGCCTCGGCGAGGTTGCGTTCCGCGATGCCGGTGGCGGTACGGACATGGCGGCGGGCGGTCGCCGGGTCGGTGTCCCAGGTGCGGTCGGCGGCCTGGAGCAGCATCTGCTGGCTGGACAGGCCCTGGGCCAGGGTGTCGTGGATCTCCATGGAGAGCCGCTGGCGTTCGGCGAGGGTGCCTTCGCGCCGTTCGGTGGCGGCCAGTTCGCGGCGGGTGCGGAGCAGGTCGTCGATGAGCTCGTCCTGGGTGGCGGCCTGCCGCCGCATATGGACGAAGACGGCCGTGGCGACGGCCGCGACGGCGGGCGGGGCGAGCACCAGGTTCGGGTCGAAGCCGTCGGCCAGCCGTAGCTGTGCGGCGACGACGAACAGGGTGAGCAGCGCGACCAGGGCCAGTGCGGCGCGCGGCGGCAGGATGCGCAGCCCGGTGTAGAACAGCGGCACCGCGCACCACGCGAAGCTCGGTGCGAGGACGACCAGGACCATCCACACGGCGACCAGCACCCCGAGCCAGATGAGGCTGCGCGGGGTCGGGCGGGAGCCGAGCACCGGGCCGAGTACGTACAGGGCGGCCAGTGCGACGGACAGCCCGATGATCCACGGGGTGCGGGCCTCGCCCGGGTGGCGCAGCAGGAAGCGGGTCAGCGAGGCGCCCAGCAGCAGGAAGAACGCGGCGTGCATGAGCACGGCGAGCGCCCGGGTGTCCGCGTCACCGGCCCGCGCGCCGGGACCGCGGGTGCCGGGACCGCGCGCGCCGAGATCTCCGGTGCCGGTGCCGAGGCCTCCGGTGCCGAGGTCGCCGGACGGCCCGGCACCGCGTCCCGACCGGCTTCGTCGCTCCACCCGTACCCCACCCCCTTCTCCCGGCCGTGCCCCGCTCTGCGGGACCGCTGCTGACCTGCGCGGACATTCCATCGTCACCCCGATCGGGCGCGCCCGCATCAACCGATCGGCCGATGGGGCCGTCAGCCGTCCCGCACGCGGCGTCGAGCCGGTACGACGACGGCCGGGCCCCGGGTCCGGCCGGAGCATTGATCTCAGAACGCAGGAACCACCGAATGCCTTTGCTGAGGAGCCCACCATGAAGAAGATGTCGCTGCGCACCCGTGTCCTGACCGGTACCGTCGCCGCCGCCGCTCTCGGGGCCGGCACCTTCGGTGCCGTCTCCGCGAACGCTTCCGCCCCGGCCGCCGCGCCCGCCGCCGCCGTCAAGGCCGACACCGCGAACCGGAACCTCCAGCAGTCCACGCACCTGACCGTCGACGCCGCGTCGAAGGCCGCCCAGGCTGCGCTGGACGCGGCGGAGAAGGAGCACCAGAAGGTCGCCGTCTCCGTCGTCGACCGCAACGGCAACACGATCGTCACCCTGCGCGGCGACGGTGCGGGCCCGCAGGCGTACGAGTCGGCCGTGAAGAAGGCGTACACCGCCGTGTCGTGGAACGCCCCCACGTCCGAGCTGGCCGAGCGGCTGGACCAGACCCCGAACCTGAAGGACATCCCTGGCACCCTGTTCCTCGCGGGCGGCGCCCCGGTGCAGGTCAAGGGCGCTCCGGTGGCGGGCGTCGGAGTGGCGGGGGCGCCCAGCGGCGACCTCGACGAGAAGTTCGCGCAGGCCGGCGCCGCCGCCCTCGCCAAGTAGCCCGCCACGCAGCCCGCCACGTAGTCGGAACAACCCCGGGAGACGGATATGAACGCCCTCGATCACCAGCTGCTCGCCGCCGCACGCACCGGCGACCCCGACCGGGTGCGCACCGCGATCGAGGGCGGCGCCCGGGTGGACGTCCGCGACGAGGAGCTGCGCACCCCGCTGCTCCTGGCCGTCCACGGCGGCCACGTCGAGGTGGCCCAGCTGCTCGTCGCGGCAGGCGCCGACCCCGATGCGCAGGACCGGCGCGAGGAGAGCCCCTGGCTGGCCACCGGCGTCACCGGCAGCGTCCCGATGCTGCACGCGCTGCTGCCGGCCGGGCCGGATCTCAAGCTCCGCAACCGGTTCGGCGGCATCGCGCTGATCCCGGCGAGCGAGCGCGGCCATGTCGCCTACGTACGGGAGCTGCTCCGGGTCACGGACATCGACGTCGACCACGTCAACCGGCTGGGCTGGACTGCCCTGCTGGAGGCCGTGATCCTCGGCGACGGGGGCCGGGCGCACCGGGAGATCGTCGAGCTGCTGCTGGCCGCGGGTGCGACGCCCGAGCTGCCGGACGGCGACGGCGTCACGGCGCTGGAGCATGCGGAGCGCCGCGGGTTCGCGGAGATCGCGGCGCTGTTGCGGGACACCCGGTGACCGCCCGCCGCCCGGTCCGGGGGCGGGGCCGCGGAGTCCCGCCCGGCCGGCGGCGCCTGGCGGGCGCACTCGCCCTGGCGGCCGCCGCGGCCGTTCTCGCGGGCTGCGCGGCGGACACGTCCGGCGTCACCACCCCCGCCCCAGCTGCGAAGACCCCGGCCGCGAAGGCCCCGGCCGCGAAGGCCCCGGCCGCGACCGCGAGGGCCGGGGCCACCCCGGACGGCACGCTGCTCGTCGCCGACTTCGGCGGTGACACGGTGACGTTCGTCGATCCGGAGCGCGGCGCGTTCGACCGGGTCGAGGTCGGCGCCGCCCCGTACGGCCTGGTCGTCGGCGCGGATGGCCGGGCCTGGGTGGCGACGGCCGAGGGCGTCGCGGTGGTGGACACGAAGAGCCGCATCCGGACGGCGCGCATTCCGTACCGGACGGCGACCGGGCCCGTCACCACCGGCGAGTACCGGGGCGGGGGCATGGGCATCGCCTTGGCCCCCGACGGCAGGCACGCCTATGTCGGCGTCAACGTGCCGGACGCGAAAGGGGTGCTGGAGGTGATCGACACCGGGACGCGGAAGGTGACGGACACCGTTGCGGTCGGCCGCCGCCCCTTCGACGTGGACGTCTCGCGCGACGGCGGCGAGGTGTACGCCACCGGCCATGACTCCTTCGATGTGACGGCGGTCCGTACGGACACGCTGCGCGCCCGGCGGATGGAGGTCGCCCCGTACGGCACCGAGGGCGGTCTCGGCTCCTGGCTGAAGCCGCACTACGCGGCCGTCCGCCCGCAGGACGGCAAGCTGCTGCTGCCGTTCGAGGGCGAGCGGCTGGCGGTCCTCGACCCGCGCACCGGGAAGGTCACGGTCGAGCGGATGACGGCCGACACCCACCAGCACGGCGCGGCCCTGGCCCCCGACGGCACGCTGCTCGTCGTCGGCACCGGTCCGATCGCCGCCGACGACAAGGACGCGTCGCTCACCGTCCGTGCCCCGGACGGCAGCGAACGGGTCGTGCCCCTGGACGGTCCGCACGAGGACGTGGCGGTGTCCGGTGACGGCCGCACGGCGTACGTCACCGGGGGCTTCACCCGGGACGGGTACTGGAATGGGATCACCGTCGTCGACCTGGCCGGCGACACACCCCCGGTCCGGCTGGCGGCGGGGGACCGGCCGCTGGGGATCGCGGTGCTCTGAGGGGCCGCGGGGCCGGGCGCGCACCCAGGAATCCGACATTCCGCACCTAGGATCACCGGTGTGGATCACCGACACCCGGTACGTGGCACCGCACGCACACCGCGCAGGTCCGGGCGGGCCTTCCTGTTGCTCGCCCTCGCGCTGCTCGCCCCCGCCTGCGGTGGAGGGGTGGAGGGCAAGCCGGGTGCCTCCGGTGTGCGCGATCCGTACTTCCCCAAGCTGGGCAACGGCGGCTACGACGTCACGCACTACGGCCTCGCGCTCGACGTCGACCCCGGCGCGCACCGGCTGCGCGGCACCGCCACGATCACCGCGCGTGCCACCCAGGACCTCAGCTCGTTCAACCTCGATCTGGCCGGTCTGACGGTCACGTCGGCCACGGTGGAGGGGCGCCCCGCCGCCGTCAACCGGGCGGGCGACGAGCTGACGCTGCGTCCGGACATCGAGGTCCAGGACCGGCTCCGCCGGGGCCGGACCTTCCGTACGGTCGTCCACTACTCGGGTTCCCCGAAGACCATCACCGACCCGGACGACTCCGAGGAGGGCTGGCTGCGGACCGCCGACGGGGCGGTGGCGCTGGGTGAACCGACCGGCTCGATGGCCTGGTTCCCGGGCAACAACCACCCGAGCGACAAGGCCTCCTACGATCTGTCGGTCACCGTCCCCCAGGGTCTGACGGCGGTCTCCAACGGTGAACCGGCCGGTACGCCCAGGACGGCCGGCGGCCGCACCACGTACCGCTGGCACACCCCCGCACCGATGGCGAGCTACCTCGCGACGCTGGCCGTGGGCAGGTTCGGGACGAAGAAGTCGACGATGGCGGGCGGCATCACGGTGTTCACCGCCGTGGATCCGGAGTCGGCGGAGGCGAGTGCGCGGACCGTGTCCAGGGTCCCCGAGGTGGTGAAGTGGGAGGCCGCGCACTTCGGCCCGTACCCGTTCTCCGCCACCGGCGCGATCGTCGGGCGCAAGGGCGACGCCGGGTATGCGCTGGAGACGCAGAACCGCCCGTTCTTCCCCGGGCCGCCGAGTATCGGTCTGCTCGTCCACGAGATGGCGCACCAGTGGTTCGGCGACTCGGTCACGCCCGCGAGCTGGCAGGACATGTGGCTCAACGAGGGTCTGGCGACCTACGCGGAGTGGCTGTGGGAGGAGGAGAAGGCGGACACTCCGGCCCGGGAGTCGTTCGACGCGGCCTACAAGGATGACGCCAACTGGGCCTTCCCGCCCGCCGATCCGCCGGGCCCGTCGAACATCTCGGATCCGCCGGTGTACGGGCGCGGGGCCATGGCGATCCACAGGATCCGTGCGGCGGTGGACGACGACAAGAAGTTCTTCGCGCTGCTCGCGGGCTGGACGAAGGCCCACCGGCACGGCAACGCCACGACGGCGGACTTCACCGCGTACGTGGAGAAGACGACCGGCCGGGATCTGACGGAGCTGTGGAAGAAGTGGCTGTACGGCAGGAGCCGGCCCGCCGCGAACGGCTGACCGGCTCCCGGAGCAACGGATGAGGCGTTACTTCACGTTGACGCCGGCCCAGGCGGCGTCGACGGCCTTCAGCTCGGCGCTGTCCGCCCCGTACAGGTCGGTCGCCGCCTTCTCGGTGGCGGTGCGGGCGTCCGCGTAGTCGGTGGACGAGGTCATGTACTCGGAGAGGGCCTTGTACCAGACCTGGATGGCCTTGTCCCGGCCGATGCCGGTGACGGTGGAGCCGTCGGAGGTCGGGGAGTCGTAGTCGACGCCGTTGATGGTCTTGGCGCCGCTGCCCTCGGCCAGCAGGTAGAAGAAGTGGTTGGCGACACCGGACGAGTAGTGCACGTCCTGGTCACCGACGCTGCTGTCCCAGTAGTCGGCCGAGCCGCCGTCCTTGCTCGGCTCGTCCATGTAGCGCAGCGGGGTGCCGTCGCCGTTGATGTCGATGGCCTCGCCGATGAGGTAGTCGCCGACGTCGGTGCTGTTGTCGGAGTAGAACTCCACCGCGGTGCCGAAGATGTCGCTGGTCGCCTCGTTGAGGCCGCCGGACTCGCCCACGTAGTCGAGGTTGGCGGTCGACGAGGTCAGCCCGTGGCTCATCTCGTGGCCGGCGACGTCGAGGCCGGTGAGGGCGCTCTTGTTGTCGGCGCCGTCGCCGTACGTCATGCAGAAGCAGCTGTCGTCCCAGAACGCGTTGACGTACGCGTCGCCGTAGTGGACGCGGGAGTAGGCGGCCTTGCCGTCGCCCGCGATGCCGTCGCGGCCGAGCACGTCCTTGTAGAAGTCCCAGGTCTCCGCGGCGCCGTAGTGGGCGTCGACCGCGGCGGTCTGGCGGTCGTTGCCGGTGCCGTCGCCCCAGGTGTTGTCGTCGTCGGTGACGAGGTCGCCGGTGCCGCTCTCGCCCTGGTTCAGGTCGTACGTCTTGTGGCCGCCGCGGTCGCCGTCGGTCAGCTCGAAGCCGGAACCGGCCTCGGTGGTGGACAGGTCGACCTTGCCGCTGTACTGGCTGTTGCCGACACCGGCGGTCTCGATCTCCTCGTAGCTGTGGAGGACCTTGCCGGTGATGGCATCGGTGATGATGCGCTTGCGGCTCGGCGTGCCGTCCTTCTGCACCCCGGTCTTCACCGACTGGAGCGCGAGGACGGGCTTGGAGCCGCCCGCCCAGATCACCTTGCGGGCACCGGCCACCGTCTTGATCTTCGCCGTCGTGGACGGCACGGATATCTTGGCGTTCGTCGCCTTGGTGACGCTCTTGAGCTTGCCGTTGCTCGCGGTGTGGGTGACCAGGTCGCCGCCGATGACGGGCAGTCCGGCGTAGGTGCGCTCGTAGCGGGTGTGGACCGTGCCCTTGGCGTCCTTGATCACGTCACGGGCGACCAGCTTCTCCTTGCCGCCGAGCTTCAGCGTGGCGGCGGCCGAAGAGGCGTCGGCCTGCGCCGACTTGATGGCCTTGGCCTGCGTCGAGGCGCTGCTGAAGGCGGGCGAGGAAGTGCGGGGTGAGGCGGAGGAACCGTCGGCCGGGGTGGTCTGGCCGGCGTTCGCCGTACCGGTCTGCACTCCGACGACGACCATCGCGGCCACGGCGGCCAGGGCTGCGGCGCGACGGGTGTTCATGTGGGGGGTCATGGGCTCTCCGTTGCTCGTTCCGTGGGGGGTTACGAGCGGAGAGCGTGCCACTGAATGACCGACATTGACTGTGTACTAACAATTACCTCACATTTCCTTGACCAGTTCTTGTCCGACTGGGGTGCGCCTGTGTCCGTTATCCGGCGGACTTCCATCGGACTTCCATCGGTTGGACAACGCCGCGTGTCGTTCGCACCGTTGGGGGCGATCGGTGGTATGCGGACATGCGAGAGCCCCCGGCCGCAGGACGTTCGGCCGGGGGCTCCCGTATGAGTGGACGGAGCGTCAGAGAGTGACGCCGAAGTCCGATGCGATGCCGCGCAGGCCGGAGGCGTAGCCCTGGCCGACGGCACGGAACTTCCACTCGGCGCCGTTGCGGTACAGCTCGCCGAAGACCATGGCGGTCTCGGTGGCGGCGTCCTCGCTCAGGTCGTAGCGGGCGATCTCGGCGCCGCCGGCCTGGTTGAGGATGCGGATGTAGGCGTTCCGCACCTGGCCGAAGTTCTGGCTGCGGGTCTCGGCGTCGTAGATCGACACCGGGAAGACGATCTTGTCGATGTCCGCAGGCAGGCCCGCCAGGTTGACGTTGATCTGCTCGTCGTCGCCCTCGCCCTCACCCGTGACGTTGTCACCGGTGTGCACGATGGTCTGGTCCGGCGTCGCCTTGTTGTTGAAGAAGACGAAGTGACCGTCGGAGAAGACCTTCCCGGCGGCGTTGACCGCGATGGCCGAGGCGTCGAGGTCGAAGTCGGTGCCGGTGGTGGTCCGGACGTCCCAGCCGAGGCCGACCGTGACGGCGGTGAGGCCGGGGGCCTCCTTGGTGAGGGAGACGTTGCCGCCCTTGGACAGGCTTACTGCCATGGGAAGTCCCTTTCATCTGTCGTGTGCGGGCTTCGTGTCGTCACGAAGCTACCGTCACAGTCCATAACGCAGGCAGGGGACCGGGAGGTTCCTTCCGCCTTTGCTTTCTTTGCCGAACCGGGGCCGACGCGGCTGGAACCGCGGACGGGCACGGCTAAAGGAGGTGACGAACAGGCGGTGGGCCGTGGAACATGGGTGTCATGTCCGGGCCCTATGTCATCCGCGGTGCGGTCTCCCTGCCGGAGGCCGAGCTCATGTGGCGTTTCTCGCGGTCCTCGGGGCCTGGCGGGCAGCACGTCAACACCAGCGACTCCCAGGTGGAGCTGCGCTTCGACCTCGCGGCGACCGAGTCGCTGCCCGAGGTGTGGAAGGAGCGCGCGCTGGAGCGGCTGGCGAACCGGCTGGTCAACGGCGTGGTGTCGGTCCGCTCCTCGGAACACCGCTCCCAGTGGCGCAACCGTGAGACGGCCGCGGTGCGGCTCACCGCGCTGCTCGCCGAAGCCACCGCGCCGCCCCCCAAGCCGCGCGTGAAGCGCAAGATCCCGCGCGGTATCAACGAACGCAGGCTGCGCGAGAAGAAGCAGCGCGGCGACACCAAGCGCGGCCGCTCGGGCCGCGACTGGTAGATCCGGCGGCCGCGGGCAGCGCGCCCGCTGGCGGCCCGGGAACCGGCAGCGACCGGCGTCAGCCCGGTTCGGCCCGGCCGCCGGGCCGGCGTGCCCGCCGTCAGCCCAGCTGCCGGTAGCGCCCGCGGAAGTACGTCAGCGGGCCGCCCTCCACGCTCGGCAGCGCGGCACCGAGCACCCGTCCGATCACCAGCGTGTGGTCGCCCGCCGTGATCCGCTGCTCCGTGCGGCACTCCAGTGTGGCGAGCGCGCCCCCGGCCAGCGGTGCCCCGGTGATCTCCCCGCGTACATAGGGGATGTCCTCGAAGAGCAGCCGGTCGCTGATCCGGCCCTTCATGGCGAAGCGTCCGGCGATGTGCCGCTGGCTCTCCGCCAGCACCGAGACGGCCCACAGCGGCTGCTCCGCCAGCAGGTCGTCCATCCGTGAGTCGTTGCGCAGGCTCACCATGACCAGCGGCGGGTCCAGCGAGACCGACATGAACGCGGTCGCGGTCATGCCGACGTCCTCACCGCGCCCGTGCTCGTCGAGCGGCGGCTCCTGGGCGGTGATCAGCACCACACCGGCGGCCAGTCGGGCGAGGGCGCCACGGAACTCGTCGTTGCTCACCCCCTCAGCATGGGGGATGGGCTCGGAACGCGGGGCGGGGGGCTTCGTCTGCAACACACCGGGCACGCTAGCCGTGGGCGGCGCACCACCGCATCGGGCCAGGGGACCAGCCGGGTCCTAGGACCTCCGTCGAACCGGAGGCCCCTTTATCATCTCTTGTGACTTGAGTCACAGAGCGCAGTATTTGTTGACCCTGTGTACCGGGTGCACAGCTCACTGTGATTCAGTGGCCGTGACACTGCAGTAAGTACGTCAAGTACGCCGATATGAAACCTGGAGTGCTGTCGAGGTCTCGGGGAGTGCGAGCGATGGAGGCCGAGTCGGAGCCGTACGTCCGTCTTGCGACGATGCGGCAGCTGCACCAGGCCGTGGCCGATCTCAACACGGCACGGAGCCTGGCCGACACACTGCAGACCGTGGCCGACGGGATCGTCGCCGGTCTCGGCTACGAGCTGGCCTGCGTCAACCTCGTCCGTCCCGACGGTGACCTCGTGGTCGCCGCCTTCGCCGGGAACAGCGCCGCCGAGGCCCTGATCACCGGCCGCGTCGGCTCGCGGATCTCCTGGGAGCGCCGGCTGGCCATGGGCGAGATATGGGACGAGCTCCGCTTCATAGCGCACACCGACGGCTGGGTCCTCCTGGACGACGACGTCCCGCAGTGGCACACCGAGGGCCCCGAGCCCCGCTTCGATGACGAGTGGCACCCGCAGGACCGGCTCTACGCCCCGATGTACGCCTCCGGCAGCGGCCAGGACCTCCTCGGCGTCATATCCGTCGACCGCCCCCGCAACGGCCGCCGCCCCGGCGCCTGGGGCCGCGAGGCCCTCCAGATGTACGCCTCCCAGGCGGCGATCGCGATCAGTAATGCCCGGCTCCGGGCGAACATGCAGCGGGCCCTGGTCCGCCTGGAGCGGGAACAGCAGGCGCTGCGGGCCAGCGAGGAATCCTTCCGCCAGGCCTTCGAGTACGCCCCCAGCGGTATGGCCATCGCGGAGATGGGCGGCGACCAGCACGGCCGGCTCCTGCGCACCAACGACGCCCTGTGCCGGCTGCTCGGCCGCCCCGCCTCGGTGCTGCGCCGCTACTCCTTCGCCGATCTGGTCCACCCCGAGGACATCGGCACCCTGCTCCGTACGTCGGCCGAGGGCGGCCGGGCCGAGCTGCGGCTGGGCCGCCGGGACGGCACCTACCTCTGGGTCTCGCTGCGCAACTCCGTCGTCGCGGACACCGCGGACGGGCCGCGCTTCCTGCTCACCCACGTCGAGGACATAGAGGAGCGCAAGCGCCACGAGCTGAACCTCGCGCACCGCGCCTCGCACGACGCCCTCACCGGTCTTCCCAACAGCGCCGAGCTGCGCTCCCGGCTCGGCGCCCGGCTCTGCGAGCGCCCGCACGCGGTGGCGTCCACGGACGTGCAGGCGCTGGACGCGGCCTACGGCGATGGCGATGTGGACGAGGCGCGGGTGCACGGCTTCCCCGCGGACGGTTTCGACGCCGGCCAGGGCGTCGGCCCGTACGACCACCATGTGCATTCCGTCGCACCCGACAGCGGGAAGGACGACGGGTCGAAGGGCCTCGCGGTCCTCTTCTGCGACCTGGACGGCTTCAAGTCGATCAACGACCGCTTCGGTCACCACACCGGGGACGCCGTCCTGATCGAGGTCGCCCGCCGGCTCACCACCTGTGTCCGCGACGGGGACACCGTCGCCCGGCTCGGGGGTGACGAATTCGTCGTTCTCGCGGACGGTCTGGGGTCCGCAGACGCCGCGGACCTGGCCGTACGCCTGCGTAACGCCATTATTCCGCCCATTCGGGTCGATGGCAGGGCGGTCCGGGTCGGGGCGAGTTTCGGCATCGGATGGGCCGCCTGCGGCATGACGGCCGAAGAGGTGCTGCGCTCCGCCGACCAGCGGATGTACGTCGAAAAACGGTCCAGGTCGAAGGTTCACCGCAGGGCCGGCTGACGTTCACCGGCGGGCCGGGCGCGTACCCCACCCCGGTTCCCGGCGCGCTTGCGGCAATTCTTGGTGTGGTCCGTTCGGGGTAGGCTCGGCCGGTCGGCGACGGCTGACGGTATACGGCTGACGGCCGGCGACATGGTGAGGAGTGACCAAGGGATGGCCGGGAACAACGGCGCGAACACGCCCGAGGACGACGATCCGTTCGGCTACCTCTACGAGGACGGACGGGCGGCCGGCGCGCAGCCGCCGGGCGGTCAGGGCGGCGGCTACGGCTACCCGGGCCCCGCCGCGCAGCCGGGTGTGCCCCGGACCTCGTACAACCAGGTCCGGACCGTCGGCGAGCGCCAGTACGGCCAGCAGGTGCCGCAGCAGGGGGCCTACGGGTACCCGCCGCAGGGCCAGAACGCCCAGTACGGCCAGCCCCAGGGCCAGTACGGACAGCCGAACGCGCAGTACGCGGCCCCGGAGACGTATCCCGGTGCACAGACCCCTCAGGTCCCGCACCAGGGCGGCCGCGGCAACGGCGGCGGTCCCGGCAAGGGCGGTCCGAACACCAAGGGCCTGCTGATCGGTGCGGTCGCGGTCGTCGCGGTCGTGCTCATCGGCATCGGTGCCGCGCTGATGACGGACGACGGCGACAAGGACAAGAAGAAGGACGAGGCGGCATCCTCCTCGTCCGGCGCGGCCGGACAGGTCGAGGAGTCGCCGAAGCCGCAGGACTCCCCGAGCGCCTCGGCGCCCGTCGAGCTCCCGAAGCAGGACGCGGCGTCCCTCAAGCTCGGCGGTACGGCCAAGCTGGAGAACGGCGTCAAGGGCGCCAAGAGCAACAACGGCCAGTACATCAACCTGAACGAGGTCGGCAGGTCCGCGACCTGGTCCGTCGATGTGCCGGAGGCCGGTGAGTACACGCTGTTCGTGACGTACGGCGTGCCCGGCAAGGACGCCAAGACGTCCCTCACGGTCAACGCCGAGGACCCCCGCGACATCAACATGGAGAACTTCGCCAACGCCCCCGAGGGCGACCTGGAGAAGGGCTGGACGACGACGTACGCCTACGTCAACCTCACCAAGGGTGCGAACACCCTGATGATCTCCTGCAACGACGGTGACCAGTGCGATGCCAACCTGGACCAGCTGTCGCTGAAGGCGGGTCACCAGAAGCGCTGACCCGCCCGCCCCGCGCACGACGACGGCCCCCTCGCCTTCCGGTGAGGGGGCCGTCGTCGTGGACGCTCAGCCCATCAGGGCCAGGAAGCCGGCCACCGTCGCGGCCATCGCCTCCCGGCCCGGGGCGATGTACTTGCGCGGGTCCACGCCCGTGGCGTTCCCGGCCAGGTAGGACCGCACGGCCCCGGTGAACGCGGTGTTCAGTGCCGTGCCGACGTTGATCTTGACCATGCCGGACGAGGCGACGGCCTGGCGGATCTCGTCGTCCGGGACGCCGCTGGAGCCGTGCAGCACCAGCGGGACGGGGACGGCGTCGCGCAGCCGGCCGATCAGGGCATGGTCCAGGGCGGCCGTGCGCTCCGTCATGGCGTGCGAGGAGCCCACCGCGACGGCCAGCGCGTCGACCCCGGTGGCGGCGACGTACGCGGCTGCCTCGGCCGGGTCGGTGCGGACGCCGGGGGCGTGGGCGTCGAGCGGGGCCTCGCCCTCCTTGCCGCCGACCTTGCCGAGCTCCGCCTCGATCCAGATGGAGCGCTCGTGGCCCCAGGCGACGGCCGCGGCGGTGGCCCGGACGTTCTCCTCGTAGCTCAGCTTGGAGGCGTCGAACATCACCGAGCCGAAGCCCTCGTCGTGCGCCTGGTGCAGCAGCTCCACGGACTCGACGTGGTCGAGGTGGAGGGCGAGCGGGGCGGTGGAGGCGCGGGCGACGGCGGCGGCCGCGGCGGCGATGCCGGAGAGCCGGCCGCCGTGGAACTTCACGGCGTTCTCGGAGATCTGCAGGATCGCGGGCGCTCCGGCGCGCTCCGCGCCGGTGGCGATGGCCTCGGCGTGTTCCAGCGTGATGACGTTGAAGGCGGCGATTCCGCGTCCCTCGGCCTGGGCGGCGGAGACGAGTTCACCGGTGCTGACGAGCGGCATGCTGACCTCTGTCGATTCCTCGGGCCCCTCGGGAGGGGCCCGGTGGGGGTGCGGCGCTCAGGCCGCTCCGGGTGCGTGTTCCTCGATGGCGACGCGCGGCAGCAGCTCCTCGTAGGCCGCGCGGTCGAAGTCACCGGCGGTGGGGGCCAGCACGGTCGCCGTCGACAGTGCCACCGCCCGTCGCAGCCGGTCCGGCCAGCTCAGGCCCTCGACGAGACCGGACAGCAGCCCGGCCACCGCGGAGTCGCCCGCCCCGGTCGGATTGCCCTTCACCGGGGCCGGCGGGGAGGCCTGCCAGCTGCCGTCCGGGGTGATCGCCAGCATCCCGTCCGGGCCCAGCGAGGCGACCACCGCGTGTGCGCCGCGGCGGCGGGCGTCGCGGGTGGCGCGCAGGGGTTCGCGGGAGCCGGTGAGCTGGGCGAGCTCCTCGGTGTTCGGCTTGATGAGGTCGGGGCGGGCGGCGATGCCGCGGCGCAGCGGTTCGCCGCTGGTGTCCAGGAGTACGGGGACGCCCGCGGCGCGGGCCGGCCGGACCAGTTCGGCGTAGGCGCCGACGTGGATGCCGGGGGGCAGGCTGCCGCACAGGGCGACCGCGTCGGCGCCGGCGAGCAGTTCCTCGTACGACTGGCGGAAGGCGGTCCACTCGGCGGCCGTGACGTGCGGTCCCGGTTCGTTGAACTGGGTGGTGTCGCCGGTGGCCCGGTCGACGACGGCCAGGGTGCGGCGGGTGTCGCCGGCCACCGGGACGAGCGCGTCGGTGAGGGTCGCGGGGCGCGGTCCGCCGGCCGCCGGGAGTGCGGCGAGCAGTTCGCGCAGCACCGCTCCGGTGGCACCTCCGGAGAAGCCGGTGACGACGGTGTCGTGGCCGAGGGCGGTGAGCACCCGGGCCACGTTGATCCCCTTGCCGCCGGGGCGCTCGGAGAGTTCGGTGACCCGGTGGCTGGAGTGCGGGACGAGGGCCGGGACGCGGTACGTCAGGTCGAGTGCCGTGTTCAGCGTGACCGTGAGGATCACCTCGGCCGCCTCCCGGATCCGTGCTGAGCGCGGACCCCTTGCCAGAACGCGCGTTCCCTGCCTCTTTCCCGGACGATCATGCCAAAGAGACGGCGGTCGGCCCAGACCTCCGGACCAACCGCCGTCTCTTCGTTACGTATCCGTCCCACGGTCCGGGGCCTGTCGTCAGACCGCCGCCACGACCGCCGGCCGGACGATCCACTCGCCCTTGCGCATGACGCCCCTGAGCGTGAAGTCGGCGTCCAGGACGACCAGGTCGGCGTCCTTGCCCGGCTCCAGCGAGCCGACCCGGTCGTACACGCCGAGCAGCCGGGCCGGGTTGGCGGAGATGGACTGAACCACGTCGCCGACCGGGATCCGGTCGATGGTCACGGCCCGGTGGAAGGCGGTGTCCAGGGTGAGCGTGGAGCCGGCGATGGAGCCGCCCTCGACGAGCCGGGCGACGCCTTCCTTGACCTCGACGGCGAGCGGGCCCAGCTGGTACTGGCCGTCGCCGAAGCCGGCCGCGTCCATGGCGTCGGTGATCAGGGCGACGCGGTGGGCGCCCGCGTGGTGGTAGGCCAGCTCCAGGGCGGCCGGGTGCAGATGCGTGCCGTCGTTGATCAGCTCGACGGTGATCCGCTCGTCCTCCAGGAGGGCGGCGATCGGTCCCGGTGCGCGGTGGCCGAGGCCCGGCATCGCGTTGTAGAGGTGCGTGGCGACGGTGGCGCCGGCGTCGATCGCCTCGACGGTCTGTTCGTACGTGGCGTCGGTGTGGCCGATCGCGGCGATGACGCCGTGCTCGGCGAGCAGCCGGACGGACTCGATGCCGCCGGGCAGTTCGGTGGCGAGCGTGAACATCCTCGCGGTGCCGCGGGCGGCGTCCATCAGCTTGCGGACCTCGGCCGGGTCCGGATCGCGCAGCAGCGCCTCGCTGTGCGCGCCCTTGCGGCACGGCGAGATGAAGGGGCCCTCGAAGTGGATGCCGGCCAGATCGCCCTGTTCGACCAGCTCGGAGAGGATGCCGGCCCGTTCGGCGAGGAAGTCCATCTCGCCGGTGACGGTGGAGGCGACCAGGGTGGTGGTGCCGTGCTCGCGGTGGGTGCGGACGCCGTGCAGGACGTCCTCCACGGTGCCGGAGGTGAAGGACGCGCCGCCGCCGCCGTGGTTGTGCATGTCCACGAAGCCGGGAACGATCCAGTGGCCGGACAGGTCGAGTGTCGGGGCGTCCTGGGCCGGGCTGCCCGCGATGCGGGTGCCCTCGACGATCACCCGGCCGTCCTCGACGATGCCGGTGGGGAGCACCACCCGGGCACCTGTGAGAACGGTGCTGTCTGCGCGTCCGGCCATCAGGCGGATACCTCCGTGGAGAGAAGATCCCAGGCGAGCAGCCCTGCGCCCAGGCATCCGGCGGTGTCCCCGAGGGCCGCCGGGACGATGTGGGGCAGCTTCTGGAACGTGACGCGTTCCTCGACGGCCGCACGGAGTGGTGTGAACAAGGTTTCCCCCGCCTCGGCCAGACCGCCACCGATGATGATGACGCGCGGGTCCAGCAGGGTGAGGGCGGTGACCAGTCCGGTGGCGAGGTCGGCGACGGCGTTGTGCCAGACCTCGACGGCCTTCGGGGCGCCCGATTCGACGGCCTTGGCGCAGTCCGCCGCGTCGGCCTCCGGATCGCCGGAGGCGGCGGCCCAGGCCCGGCTGACGGCGGACGCGGAGGCCAGCGTCTCCAGACAGCCGCGCTGGCCGCAGTTGCAGTCCGGTCCGTCCGGCCGGATCACGATGTGGCCGATCTCGCCCGCGTAGCCGTGGGCGCCCGCCTCGATGGCGCCCGCGATCCCGATGGCGCCGGCGATCCCGGTGCCCAGCGGCACGAAGAGGAAGCGGTCGGCGCCCTTGCCCGCACCGATCCGGCCCTCGGCGAGCCCGCCGGTCCTGACGTCGTGGCCGAGGGCGACGGGGACACCGCCGAGCCGTTCGCCGAGCAGCTGCCGCATGGGTACGTCGCGCCAGCCGAGGTTCACCGCGTTGACGGCGATCCCGTTCTCGGCGTCGACGATGCCGGGCACGGCGACGCCGGCCGCGAGGGCGCTCTCGCCGAGGTGCTCCTCGCCGTACGCGCGCAGATCCGCCGCGAAGGCGAGGACCGACTCCACGACGGCGTCGGGCCCGCGCTCTCTGCCGGTCGCGCGCCGCGCCTCGTGCAGCAGGGCGCCGTCGGCCCCGACCAGTGCGGCCTTCATTCCGGTGCCGCCCACATCGAGGGCGATGACGTGTTTCACGGGAAACAGTTTCGCCCGACGGACCCCAAAAGGTCTAGTCCACTATCGCTGTTTGTTGAGCATCCATACAAAATCGGCCCGCAACCGTGCGGCAACGCACCGACAACGCGCCCGCCGGGCGGGCTCCGGCTCTCAGCCCGGCAGGATCACACTGCGGGACAGATTGCGCGGGTGGTCCGGGTCGTACCCCTTCGACTCCGCGAGCACCACCGCGAGCCGCTGGGCCCGGATCAGGTCGGCCATCGGGTCGGCGGTGGCGTGGGCCACGAGCGTTCCGCCGACCCCCGCGACCTCGCCCGCCAGGCCCTCGGGCAGCGCTCCGAAGACCCACGCCACCCGGTTCGGGCCGGTGATCGCGATCGGGCCGTGGCGGTACTCCATCGCGGGGTACGACTCCGTCCAGGCGCCCGCCGCCTCGCGCATCTTCAGCCCGGCCTCCTGGGCGAGACCGTAGGTCCAGCCGCGCCCCAGGAACGTCCACTGCTCGGCCGAGACCACCGCCTCGTCCAGCGGCTCGGTCACCGCCAGCTCCGCGTCGACGGCGGCCTCGGTCACCGTCTTCACGCCCGCCGGGAGCGGACCGGCCGCCTCGAGACCGGCCCGCAGGAAGGCGAGCGCGGTGGTGGCGAAGCGGGTCTGCACGACCGACTCCTCATCGGCCCAGTCCAGTACGGCCACCGTGTCGGCGGCGTCCATGACCGGCGTGGCGGGGTCGGCGGTCAGCGCGACCGTGGGGGTCTTTCCGCGCAGTTCGCCCAGCAGGGCCAGCACCTCGCTCGTGGTGCCGGAGCGGGTGATCGCCACGACCCGGTCGTAGGACCGCCCGGCGGGGAACTCGGACGCGGCGTACGCGTCCGTCTCGCCCTGCCCGGCAGCCTCGCGCAGCGCCGCGTAGGCGATGGCCATGAACCAGGAGGTGCCGCAGCCGGTGACGGCGACCCGCTCGCCCGGACGTGGCAGCCCGTCGGCCACCGCGCCCGCCTCGGCGGCACGCCGCCAGCAGCTGGGCTGGGTGGCAATTTCTGTTGCGGTACGGGACATGCTGGACAGCTCCTTGCGACATGGGCGGTAGCGGGGGCGGCGCAGCGACACCGCGAGCGTGCGGGTATAAAGGTCTGGACCATTAGAGGGTAAAGGCCTTGTGCGGGGCCCGGGTTGACCGAGACCTACTTAGCAGTCACTCCGCGTTCCGTGCAATGCTGCCGCGTTGCCGAAGCGATACCGGGGTGGTGTAGACCTCATCGGATGCGGTGGGGGAAAATCGCAGCTCATCCGGAGTGCCCCGCGAGGGCGCGGGTGCGGCGGATGACGTAATCGACGAGGACGGACTGGGCTGTGCAGCGGCGTTACTTGGGACTGACGGCGGCTGTCGCCGCTCTGGGGATGACGGCGACGCTGTCGGGATGCGGCGGCGACGGCGGCTCGGGCGACGTCACGCTGAAGCTCGTCGCGGCCGATTACGGCACCGGCGAGGCGAACAGCTCCGACAAGTACTGGGACGGGGTCGCCCGGAGCTTCGAGGCCTCCCACCCCGGCATCAAGGTCGATGTGACCGTCCTCCCATGGACGGACGTCGACCGCAAGGTCGCCGAGATGGTGAAGGCCGGAAAGGCCCCCGACATCGCGCAGATCGGCGCATACGCGGACTACGCCAAGGCCGGGAAGCTCTACTCCGCCGACAAGATGCTCAGCATCCGCACCCAGGCGAACTTCCTGCCGGTCCTCGCGGACGCGGGCCGGGTCAGCCAGGTCCAGTACGGGCTGCCGTTCGTCGCCAGCACCCGGCTGCTCTTCTACAACAAGAAGCTCTTCAGCCAGGCGGGCCTCGACGCCCCGAAGACCTGGAGCGACATCGCCGCCGACGCCGCCGCACTCAAGCAGCGTGGCGTGAAGGTGCCGTTCGCCCTGCCGCTCGGCCAGGAGGAGTCCCAGGCCGAGACCCTGATGTGGCTCCTCAGCGGCGGCGGTGGCTACACCGACGACGTCGGTTCGTACGACATCGACTCGGCCGAGAACATCAAGACGTTCGACTGGCTGAAGACCAACCTCGTCGACAAGGGGCTCGTCGGCCCCGTCGCCCCCGGAAAGCTCAACCGGGCGAAGGCCTTCGCGGACTTCACCAACGGCAACGTCGGCATGCTCAACGGCCACCCGACGCTGATGCAGGAGGCCCAGAAGAAGGGCGTGGACGTCGGCATGGTGCCGCTGCCCGGCGTCTCCGGCCCGACCAACGGCTCGATGGGCGTGGCCGACTGGATCATGGGGTTCAAGCAGAACGATCACCGGGTCGAGATCGGCAAGTTCTTCGACCACATGTTCAGCGACAAGAACGTCATCGACTTCGCCGATACGTACGACATGCTGCCGGTCACCGACAGCGCCTCGGCCTCGATGGAGAGCGACCCCAAGTACAAGCCGCTGCACAAGTTCCTGGCGGCGCTGCCGAACGCGGAGTTCTACCCGTTCGGCAAGACGTCCTGGGCCCAGGCCAGCGAGTCGATCAAGAAGAACATCGGTGAGGCGGTCCAGCCGGGTGCGAATCCGGAGAGTGTCCTGGAGCGCATATCGCAGGAGTCCACGACGGCGGAGAACGCGGAGTAGCGGTCCGCCGCGCGCGCAATATATTGGCTGATATGACCGCCCCTCCTCCGAACGGCCCCGACGAGCCGCCCCCTCCTGCCGGTCCTGCTGATCCTGGTGGTCCTGCCGGACTCTCCGACCGGGACCGTGCGGTGCTGGCGGTCGAGCGGCAGTCGTGGCCGGGGCCGGGGGCGAAGGAGCGGGCGATCAGGGAGCAGCTGGGTATCTCGCCGACCCGCTACTACCAGCTGCTGAACGCGCTCCTGGACGACCGGCGGGCGCTGGAGGCCGACCCGGTCACGGTGAACCGCCTCCGCCGCGTACGCGAGGCGAGGCGGGGCCGCCGCTGAGGACCGGGGGCTCCGCCCCCGCACCCCCGCACCTCAATCGCCGGCGGGGCTTGAAATGTGCCGAGCCCCGGTGGTGCCTGCATTTCAAGCCTCTCCGGCGATTGAGGAGCAGGGGTTGGGGGCAGCGCCCCCGGTGAGGCCCCCACGCACAGGCCACCGCCTATAGGCTCGGGCGCATGGGCAGCCACCCGCACACCCCGCCCCCGCCGGCCCCGACGACCCCCGCCGGGCAGGAGGGTCTCGCGGCCCTCCTCGCCCGCCCCGACCGCGCCGTCATCGCACTCGATTTCGACGGCACACTCGCCGACATCGTCCCCGACCCGGAGCAGGCCCGCGCCCACACCGGCACCGTCGAGGCGCTCGCGGCCCTCGCGCCGAAGGTCGCGTCCATCGCCGTGATCACCGGCCGCCCGGCCGGCGTCGCGGTCCGCTACGGCGGCTTCGCCGGGGTCGCCGGTCTCGACCACCTCGTCGTCCTCGGCCACTACGGCGCCGAGCGCTGGGACGCCGTCACCGGTACCGTCCGCGCCCCCGCCCCGCACCCCGGGGTCGCCGCCGTGCGGGCCGAACTCCCCGGCGTGCTCGACAGGTTCGACTCCTGGCGCGGCACGTGGATAGAGGAGAAGGGGCAGGCGCTCGCCGTCCACACCCGCCGCGCCGAGGACCCGCAGGCCGCCTTCGAGGCCCTGCGCGGCCCCCTCGGCGAGCTCGCCGCCCGGCACGGGCTGATCGTCGAACCGGGCCGCCTGGTCCTGGAGTTGCGCCCAGCGGGCATGGACAAGGGTGTCGCGCTCACGCAGTACGTGCGCGAGACGGGCGCCGAGTCCGTGCTGTACGCGGGTGACGACCTGGGCGACCTGGCCGCCTTCGCCGCCGTGGAGAAGCTCCGCACCGAGGGCCCCGACGGCACGCCCGGTCTGCTGATCTGCAGCGGCGGGGCCGAGGTGCCCGAACTGGCCGAGCGTGCCGACCTGTTGCTGCCGGGGCCGGGAGCCGTCGTGGAGTTCCTGTCAGTCCTGGCGCAGCGCCTCTAGCTGGTCCATGAACCACTGCTGCGGCGGCAGCGCGGTCGCCGCGGCGGCCAGCCGCTCCGTGCGCACCGTCCGCTCGTCCTGCGGCATCGTCAGCGCCTCGTGCAGGGCGTCGGCGGTGGCGGACACGTCGTACGGGTTCACCGTGATCGCGTCGTCGCCCAGCTCCTCGTACGCCCCGGCCTCCCGCGACAGCACCAGCGCGCAGCCGTGGTCGGAGACGACCGGGACCTCCTTGGCGACCAGGTTCATCCCGTCCCGGATGGGGTTGACGAGTGCCACGTCGGCCAGCCGGTACGCGGCCAGTGAGCGGGCGAAGTCGTCCTTCACATGGAGCACGACCGGGGTCCAGTCAGCCGTCCCGTACACCGTATTGATGTCGTCGGCGACGCGCTGCACCTCGGCCGTGTACTCCCGGTACACCGCGAGGTCCTGCCGCGAGGGGTAGGCGAACGCGATGTGGACGACGCGGCCGCGCCACTCGGGCCGCTCGTCGAGCAGGGCCCGGTAGGCGAGCATCCCGCGGACGATGTTCTTGGACAGCTCGGTGCGGTCCACCCGCACGACGGTCTTCCGGCCCGGGCCCACCTGCTCGCGCAGCGCCGCCATCCGTTCGTCCACGTCCGCCTCGTGCGCGCGGCGGCGCAGGAAGTCCGCGTCGGCGCCGAGCCCGTGCACACCGATGCGGGTGCGCCCGGTGCCGCCGAGGATCTCCGTACAGCAGCCGATGAAGGCGTCCGCCCAGCGCCGGGTCAGGAAGGCCGCCCGGTCGGCGCCGAGGATGCCGTGCAGCAGCTGCTCGGCGATGTCGTCGGGCAGCATCCGGAAGTAGTCGACGGGCGCCCACGGGGTGTGCGAGAAGTGGCCGATCCGCAGGTCGGGGCGGAGCTCGCGGAGCATGCCGGGCACCAGCGCCAGGTGGTAGTCCTGCACCAGGACCGCCGCGCCCTCGCCCGCCTCCTCGGCGAGCGCCTCGGCGAAGGCCCGGTTGTAGGTCTCGAACGAGGCCCACTGCCGGCGGAACTCCGCGTCGAAGACGGGCTCCACGGGGGTCTGGTAGAGCAGGTGGTGGACGAACCAGAGCACCGAGTTCGCGATGCCGTTGTACGCGTCGGCGTGCACCTGCGCGTCGATGTCGAGCATCCGTACACCCGGCTCACCGACCCCGCGCCGCACCGCCTCGCGGTCGCCGTCGCCCAGCGCGGCGCAGACCCACATCTTGTCGTCGACGGCGCTCAGTCCGGAGACGAGCCCGCCCCCGCCGCGTTTCGCGTCGAGCGAGCCGTCCTCGCCCAGCGTGTACGAGACCGGACCGCGGTTGGACGCGACGAGTACCTGGGAGGCGGACTGGGGGGCGTGCTCGGAGACCATGTTGCGGAATCTAGCCCGATCACGAACCGCGCAAACGTGCGTGCGGCCGCGCTCCCGGGGGAGTGCGGCCGCACGCGGGCGGACAGCGGGGCCGGGTCAGCCGTTGCGGGAGCGTCCGCGGGTCAGCCCGAAGGCGACGCTTCCGGTCGCGCCGAGAGCGAGTGCGAGGGCTCCCAGCAGCCACAGCTGCTCATGGCCGGTGCCGGTGGCGGCCATCGAGCCGCCGTCGTACCCGGCCGGCGGGGCGGGGGGACCGGGCGGCGTCGGCCGGTGCTGGTGGGTCACCGAGGGGGACGGCTCCGGGTGGCCGGCTCCGGGGTCGGGGGAGTGGCTCGGCGGCGGGGGCGGCGTCGGGTCGGGCTTCTCGACGACCGGAGTCACGCCGCAGCCCGGGTCGGTGCTGCCCGGTTCGCAGTTGGAGCGCGGCGACTGCACGTCGATGCCGTTGTGGAGTCTGCCGTCGCCGGTGGCCGGGTCGTTGACGGTGAGGGAGTACGTCACGGTCGCGGTCTTCCCGGCCGGGATGTCGCCCAGGTAGCCGATCCGCGGTGCCTGGTACGAGACGTTCCCGAGGGTCGCCCGGGCGTCGTCGTTGTAGACGGCGTCGTCGAGGTTGTCGCCGAGGTCGTCGGTGAATTTGGCGTTCGGGTAGTCGAGCGAGCTGATGTTCTTCGCACGGACGGTGTACGTGACGGTGTCACCGGGAGCGACGGCGCCGGACGGCGAGGCGGTCTTGGAGATCTCCAGGTCCGGTACGGGGACGGAGAACGCCAGCGCGGACGGGACGTACGTGTCGCCCTTGGTGCCGAAGGTCAGCGTGGTCGAGGTGTCGCCGGGCCGGATGGTGTCGTCGGGTACCTCGAACTCCTTGGCGTCGATGCTCAGGTTGTTGACGTAATCCGGATCGGCGGAGCCGTCGGCGGCGCTGACGAAGAAGTTGTTGGTGTTGCCCGTGTGGGGCTCGGTGACGTTCCGGTCCTCGATCAGGAAGCGGTCGCCGGGGGTGTTCCAGTCGCCCTCGTACGCGGTCACGGAGGCGCGGATCTTCCCGTGGCCCGAGCGGTAGAAGCCGTCCACCCCGACCGTGGTGTCGGGTGAGGTGGAGCGCTGGAGCACGTGGCCGCCGTAGACGTAGACGTTGCGGCGTTCGGGGGCGTAGGTCTCGTCCGGTGCGTCGTAGGCGTAGACGACGGTGAGCGACCAGCCCGCCACGCAGCCCTTGCCGTTGGCGGACCAGATGTCGCCGACGGCGACGGGGAGCGGTGCTCCGGTGCCGGTGACCCGGCCGAACGCGGCGGTGACGTCGGCCTCGCCCGTGTAGTAGTGCGGGCCGTTGGTGGTCGAGGGGTCCTGGACCAGGTCCTCGGCGGAGACCTTCCCGGCCGGGGCGCCGTCGACCCCGATGGCGGGGACGGCGTCCAGCGGCTCACCGGGGGAGCCCGCCACATCGGCGCCTGAGATGTCGCAGCGCTTCAGCGCGCTGCCGCTGGGGCCCCGGTAGGTGCCGTCGTTGCCGCCCCAGAACAGCCGGGCGTACGTCACCCGGGCGCCGGGCGGGACGGTGACGCGGCCGGTGCTCGACCCGAAGCCGTCCGTGGTGCCCGCGGTGTTCAGCCGCTGCATGTCGAAGGTGTTGTTGTTGTCCCGGCCCTGGCCGGATGCGGCGACGGCGCACCGGCCGGCCATGTCGGCGGGGCTGGTGGGGCAGCCCATGACGGTGTTGCCGACGGTCCTGAAGTCGCCGTACACGGCCTCGTCGTAGCGCTGGGCGAACGGCGAGACGACATCGGCGGCCGCGGGGGCGGCATGGACGAGTCCGGTGACGGCGGTGCTCAGCAGGGCCAGGGCGGCGAGGGAGACCGGCAGTCTGCGGCTCCGGCGCAGCATGGTCATGAATGGGGGGAATGCCATGCAGCGAACTTAAAGAAGATTTACGCCTTAATCGGTCACGCCGCGCGGTGCGAGACGTACTCCGCGATCTCGCACATCGGCGGCCGCTCCTCGGTGTCCACCGCGTACGTGTGCGGGACGAAACCGCGCTCGCCCCGCTCGAACTGGGTCAGCGAGGGCCGGACCAGATGCCCCCGGGAGAGCCGCAGCTGCGCGGTCCGGTAGATGGCCGCCGCCATCCGGCCGAGCGCCTGGCCGTCCTGATGGCGGTGTTTCCGGACGCCGACGTCGACCTGGCCGAGCGCGTCCAGGCCGACCGTGTGCAGGGCGTCGACGAGCAGCCCCAGCTCCACTCCGTAACCGACCGGGAACGGCAGCTGTTCGAGCAGGGAGCGGCGCACGGCGTACTCGCCGCCCAGCGGCTGGACGAAGCCGGCCAGCTGCGGCCAGTGCAGATTGAGCAGCGGCCGTGCCACCAGCTCGGTGACCCGTCCGCCCTGACCTGCGGTGTCGCCGAGCGGGCGGTCGTACATCGCCTTGACGAACTGCACCGAGGGGTCGGTCAGCAGCGGACCGACGATGCCGGAGACGAAGTCGGCCGAGAAGTCCTTCAGATCCGCGTCGATGAAGCAGACGATGTCACCGCCGGTCACCAGAAGTGACCGCCAGAGCACCTCGCCCTTGCCGGGCACGGCCGGGATGCGGGGCAGGACCGCGTCCCGGTGGATCACCCGGGCACCGGCCCGGCGCGCGACCTCGGCGGTGGAGTCCGTGGAGCCGGAGTCGATCACCACGAGTTCGTCGACCAGCCGGACCTTCTCCATGAGCTCGCGCCGGATCGTCGTGACGATGTCCCCGACCGTCGCCGCCTCGTTCAGCGCCGGCAGCACGACGCTCACGCTCCCGCTCCCGCTGTGCGGGTCGTTCCTGGCGGCCAGAAGCCGGTCCAGCGGACGGTCGGCGGCCGACCAGGAACGCCTGGTCAGCCAGCGTTCGACCTCTTCCAGCACGGTCGATACTCCCTGTGTGTGATCCATCTCGCGGTTCGGACGACTATCTCAACAGTCCGGTGCTTCGGTTACAGTCTTGAACAACGCAGATGGCCGTCGCATGCCGGGGGCCGTCCGCCGATAAACGCCTGGATCGATGGTCCAGTGCCATAGCGCTCATCCAGAGGGACAGAGGGAACGGCCCGTTGAAGTCCCGGCAACCCTCCTGCCGACCGCGAGGTTCGGTAGGGAAGGTGCCAATTCCGTCTTGTGGCGAAATGCGTCACAAGGAAGATGAGGAGAAAGGGCCTCGCCACCATGGCTGTTCAGACTGTTGAAGCAAACACCGACTCTTCTGTGGACCTCGGTCCCGCCGCGGCGCTTTCCTGCCGCGAGTGCGGAGAGCGATTCGAGCTCGGTCCGCTTTTCGCCTGTGTGACCTGTTTCGGGCCGCTCGAAGTGGCGTACGACCTGCCGAGCGGCTCCCCGGACGAGCTGAAGAAGCGCATCGAGGCCGGACCCAACAACATCTGGCGCTACGCGCCGCTGCTGCCGGTCCCCTCCGATGTCGCGGACAAGCCCAACATCAACCCCGGCTTCACCAAGCTGGTCAAGGCCGACAACCTCGCCCGTGAGCTGGGCGTCACCGGCGGTCTGTACGTCAAGGACGACTCCGGCAACCCGACGCACTCCTTCAAGGACCGCGTCGTCGCGATCGCCGTCGAGGCCGCCCGCGCCTTCGGCTTCACCACGCTCTCCTGCTCCTCCACCGGCAACCTGGCCGGAGCGGTCGGCGCCGCCGCCGCCCGGGCGGGCCTGCGGTCCTGCGTGTTCATCCCGCACGACCTGGAGCAGGGCAAGGTCGTCATGGCCGCGGTGTACGGCGGTGAGCTGGTCGGTATCGAGGGCAACTACGACGACGTCAACCGCTTCTGCTCGGAGCTCATCGGCGACCCGCTCGGTGAGGGCTGGGGCTTCGTCAACGTCAACCTGCGCCCGTACTACGGCGAGGGTTCCAAGACGCTCGCGTACGAGATCTGCGAGCAGCTCGGCTGGCAGCTGCCCGACCAGATCGTCATCCCGATCGCGTCCGGCTCGCAGCTCACGAAGATCGACAAGGGTCTCCAGGAGCTGATCAAGCTCGGTCTGGTCGAGGACAAGCCGTACCGGATCTTCGGCGCCCAGGCCGAGGGCTGCTCGCCGGTCTCCACCGCCTTCAAGGCCGGTCACGACGTCGTGCGGCCGCAGAAGCCGGACACCATCGCCAAGTCCCTGGCGATCGGCAACCCGGCCGACGGCCCGTACGTCCTGGACATCGCCCGCCGCACCGGCGGCGCCGTCGAGGACGTCAACGACGAGCAGGTCGTCGACGCGATCAAGCTCCTGGCGCGCACCGAGGGCATCTTCGCCGAGACCGCGGGCGGGGTGACCGTCGGCGTGACGAAGAAGCTGATCGAGGCCGGCCTGCTCGACCCGACGCTCACCACCGTCGTCCTGAACACAGGTGACGGCCTCAAGACGCTGGACGCGGTGGCCGCCACCTCGCAGGCGACGGCGACGATCCGTCCGAGCCTGGACGCCTTCCGCGCCGCCGGCCTCGGCACCAACTGACCTAACCGAGACTCCAGGAAGGGCACCCACCATGAGCGTCAAGGTCCGTATCCCCACCATCCTCCGCACCTACACGGGCGGCCAGGCCGAGGTCCCGGCCGAGGGCGCGACCCTCTCCCAGGTCATCGAGTCCCTGGAGAAGGACCACCCGGGCATCGCCGCCCGCGTCCTGGACGACCAGGGCAAGCTCCGCCGCTTCGTGAACGTGTACGTCAACGACGACGACGTGCGCTTTGAAGGCGGCCTGGAAGCGGTCACCCCGGACGGCGCCGGCGTCTCCATCATCCCGGCCGTCGCCGGCGGCTGCTGAGCCCTGCGGGGCCGAGCGGTTCCGACCGCCGGCTCCGACTGCACCGCGTCACCGCCATTGCCCCCTCCGCGACACAAGCGGAGGGGGCAATTCTGCATGGTTGAACGCGGTAGAGTGTGGGAAGTCCCCTCCGCTGCCCGTGCCCCCCGCATATGAGAATGCGCCCGGCCACGACAAGATGCAGCCAAAGTGCCTGAGCCTCTTGCGCCATAAGTCGCCTTTGCCTGGCCCGACTTGCCCAGGATCCTCACGGATTCCTCATATTCGGGCGCTCCGTGCTGCCCAGAATTCTCGTCCGATTGACCTGTTGCAGAGGGCAGTTGGGCAGATACATTCGGCCGCGGTCGACGCGTTCCGGCGCACGCACCCTCTCCTGTCGGAGGGTGAGTTCTGACCCAGGGCCGCGAAGTGCGGCCCTGTGCAAGGGCCAGTAATAGGGGAGTTAGGCATGGCTCAGGGCACCGTCAAGTGGTTCAACGCGGAGAAGGGGTACGGCTTCATCGCGGTCGACGGTGGTGCGGATGTTTTCGTCCACTACAGCGCGATCCAGATGGACGGATACCGCACCCTCGAAGAGGGTCAGCGAGTTGAATTCGAAATCTCGCAGGGCCAGAAGGGGCCGCAGGCGGACATGGTCAAGCTCGCCGTCGGCTGAGCTCGGCGCGGTCGGCCAACGACACTACTCACGCACGTGGGGCCCGTACCTCCTCCCGGGGTACGGGCCCCACGTGCG
>NZ_JBHVWF010000004.1:0-133124 GCF_042882365.1 Streptomyces sp. NPDC058221
AGGCTTGAGTGCGCGGGCGGCGTCTTCCCGGACCGCCGCTCCGCGAGCCGGGGTGCGTACCGCGGCCGTACGCACCCCGGCGCACATCCACGTTTGGACACCACGGAAGGGACCCCGTCATGCTCGACCACCTCATCCGCGGAGCGACCGTCGTGGACGGCACCGGCGGACCCTCCTACCGCGCGGACATCGGTATCCGTGACGGCCTTATCGCCGTCATCGCCGAACCGGGCCAGGCACCCGGGCCCGCCGCGACCACCGAGGACGCCACCGGCCTGGTGCTCGCGCCCGGTTTCGTCGACCCGCACACCCACTACGACGCCCAGCTCTTCTGGGACCCGTACGCCACCCCGTCGATGAACCACGGCGTCACCACCGTCGCGGGCGGCAACTGCGGATTCACCCTCGCCCCGCTCCACCCGGACCGGCCGGAGGACGCCGACTACACCCGGCGCATGATGTCGCGGGTCGAGGGCATGGCCCTCAAGGCCCTGGAGGAGGGCGTCGACTGGACCTGGTCCACCTTCCGCGAGTACCTCGACGCGCTCGACGGGCGGATCGCCGTCAACGCCGGGTTCATGGTCGGGCACTGCGCGCTGCGCCGGCACGTCATGGGCGCGGAGGCGGTCGGCGGTCAGCCGACGCCGGCCCAACTGGACGCCATGCTGGCCCTCTTCCACGACGCGATGGACGCCGGGGCATGGGGCCTGTCCACCACTCAGTCCTCCACCCACGCCGACGGCGACGGACAGCCGGTCGCCTCCCGGCACGCACTGCCCGAGGAACTCCTCGCCCTTTCCCGCGCGGTCGGCGAGCACGAGGGCACCCAGATCGAGGCGATCGTCGCGGGCTGCCTCGACCAGTTCTCCGACGACGAGATCGACCTGTTCGTCGACATGAGCGCCGCCGCCGGACGCCCGCTCAACTGGAACGTCCTGACCATCGACGCGGCCGTCCCCGAACGCGTACCGCGCCAGCTGATCCCCAGCGAACGCGCCCGCCGCGCGGGCGGCCGGATCGTCGCGCTCACCATGCCGATCCTGACGCCGATGAACATGTCGCTCGGCACGTTCTGCGCCCTCAACCTGATACCCGGCTGGGGCGACATCCTGTCCCTGCCCGTCCCCGAACGCATCGAGCGGCTCCGTGACGCGGACACCCGCACCGAGATGCTCCGCCGCGCCGACAGCAAGGAGGCCGGCGTATTCCGCCGCCTCGCGAACTTCGGCCGGTACGTCATCGGGGACACCTACAGCGCGGCCAACGAGGGCCTCAGCGGCCGGGTCGTCAACGACATCGCAGCCGAACGCGGGCAGGACCCCTTCCACTGCCTCGTCGAGATCTGCGCCGCCGACGAACTGCGCACGGTCCTGTGGCCGATGCCCACCGACAACGACCCCGACTCCTGGGCGCTGCGGCAGCGCACCTGGGAGCACGAGGACGTCATGCTCGGAGGCTCCGACGCGGGCGCCCACCTGGACCGGATGTGCGGTGCCCCGTACACCACCCGGTTCATCGGGGACTGCCTGCGCGGCCGCAAGCTCGTCCCCCTCGAAGCGGCCGTCAAGATGCTCACCGACGACCCCGCGCGCCTCTTCGGCCTGCGCGACCGGGGCAGGATCGCGGAGGGCTTCCACGCCGACCTCGTCCTGTTCGACCCCGAACGCATCGACGCGGGCCCCGCCACCCTCGTCCACGACCTGCCTGGCGACAGCCCCCGGCTCGACTCGAAGGCGCTCGGCATCGTGTCGGTCCGCGTCAACGGGGTGGAGACCCTGCGCGACGACAAGGTGACCGGTGCGGTCCCCGGGACGGTGCTCCGCTCCGGCCGCGACACCCGGACGGTGAGCACACAGTGACCACGACGCCCCAGCGCCTCTTCATCGGCGGCGAGTGGACCGAGCCGGCCGACGGTCACTACGAGGTGGTCAACCCGGCCACCGAGGACGTCGTGGGCCTCGCCCCGGAGGCGAGCCGCGCGCAGGTGTACGAGGCGGCCGCCGCCGCCCGCGAGGCGTTCGCCACCTGGTACCGCACCCGTCCCGAGGAACGCGCCGCGATCCTCGACCGCGCCGCCGACCTGATGCAACGCGACTTCACCGCCAACGCCGCGCTCGCCCAGGCGGAGAGCGGCGCCACCACCGGTACGGCCCGCGGTATGCAGGTCGCGGTGGGCGCGGCGCGCTTCCGGCGGTACGCGAAGGGCGCGCTGGAGCCGGTGGAGGAGGCGGTCCCGCCGCAGATCAACGAGGCCGGCCCGATGGGCCGGGCCGGGATCTTCGGCGCGCTCGCCGTCCGTCAGCCGGTCGGCGTGGTCACCTGCATCACCTCGTACAACAACCCCTGGGCCAACCCGGCAGGCAAGATCGCCCCCGCGCTCGCGATGGGCAACACGGTCGTCGTGAAACCGGCGCCGCAGGACCCGCTCTCCGTCTACCGGATGGCCGAGGCGCTCGCGGAGGCCGGTGTGCCGGACGGCGTCGTCAACGTCGTCAGCGGCTCGGCCCCCGGAGTGGGCGAGGCCGCCGTGGACTCGCCCGACGTCGACATGGTCAGCTTCACCGGCTCCACCGCCGTGGGGCAGCGCATCGCCGAGGTCTGCGGCCGGTCCATGAAACGGCAGCTGATGGAGCTGGGCGGCAAGGGCGCCGCCGTGGTGCTCGACGACGCCGACCTCGACTCGGCGGTGGCGGGCATCGGCACCACGTTCTCCTTCTACAGCGGCCAGATCTGTACGGCTCCGACCCGCGTCCTGGTCCAACGGGCCGTGCACGACGCGCTGATCGAGAAGCTCAAGGGGTACGCCGGGTACCTGACGGTCGGTGATCCGACGGCGAAGGGCACCGTGGTCGGCCCGGTCATCTCGGCGGCCCACCGCGACCGTATCGAGTCGTACGTCGAGCTGGGCCGGAAGGAGGGCGCCCGCCTCGTCACGGGCGGCGAGCGCCCCGCCCCGACCGGCAGCGGCTTCTACGTGGCGCCCACGCTGCTGGCCGACTGCACGCCCGACATGAGGGTCGTGCGGGAGGAGATCTTCGGCCCGGTCGTGGTGGTGGTCCCCTTCGACGACGAGGAGGAGGGCATCGCGCTGGCCAACGACAGCGACTACGGGCTGATCGACTACGTCTGGTCCGGCGATGTGGCCCGCGCCTTCCGCGTAGCCCGCAGGCTGCGCGCGGGCGGGGTCGGCGTGAACACGATCGGCCGGAACATGGAGGCCCCGTTCGGGGGGTTCAAGCGCAGCGGTGTCGGACGCGATGTGGGCTCGTACGCCCTGCACGCCTACAGCGAACTCCAGGCGATCGTCTGGCCGGGGTGACGTGCTGTGCCGAGCCCGCGGTTCACGGACCGGATCACGGAGGCGGAAGAAGTCGTCGCCGACCCGGCTCGCCGGAGCAGACCGTGTGTTCCTCAGCGGCAGGCCGGCAAGCCTGCGACGAGCGATCGACGACCGAGGCGCCGTGGAGCAGCTGCTCCACGGCGAGCCGCATCCGGGCCATGTACTCAGCACGAAGAACGGCCCGTTGTTCATCGACCTACGCCGGCGACGGCGAGGGCCGGGACACGGCGGCTGGGCAGCATGCGGGCGGGGATCATGAGGGCTCCTCTGTGGCTCTGTGGACAGCGGTGACGGATTGCGTCACCCCACAGAGGAGCCGGACAGCCGATTCGTTCCCACGGTCTGCGGCATGCAGCATGCCGCAGACCAGCGTTCCGCATGCCGCGTTCCACACGGCCCGGCGGTGCGCAAGGAGCCCGGACAAGTGTCTCGCCATCAAGTATCTTGACATCGAGATTAACTCCCGGCAGGCTTCCCCAGGTCTGTTGATCTCGTGATGTCGAGGTATTCGGGGGTGAGCGGTGCGACGACGCACCACGAGGAGCGAGGGCGCGCAGGCGCCGAAGGGCGGGCAGCCCGGGCTGCTGGCGCAGTTGCGCAATCCGCCGGGCGGCCGGGACGCCCGGATCATGCTGCTGGCCCTGTCGGTCGACCGCACCGGATCGGGCCTGTGGGCCGCGTCCTCGGTTCTGTATCTGACCTTCGTGACGCATCTGAGCGCCCAGCAGATCGGTGTGCTGCTGGGCGTGGCCGGAGTGGCGGGTATCGCCGGTTCGCCTCTGGCCGGACGGCTGGCCGGCCGCCTCCCGGTGCGTCCGCTGCTGATCGGCTGCCATCTGCTGCGGCTGGTGACGCTGACCCTGGTACTGCTGTGTTCGGGCTTCGACGCGCTGCTGCCCGTCGTCGCCTTCACCTACCTGGGGGACCGGGCGGCGAAGACGCTGGAGATGCTGTTCGCCACCCGCGCCGCGGGTGAACGGCGGGCGGCCTACCAGGCGTTGTCCCGGAGCGCGGCCAACGCGGGCTACGGGGTGGGTGCCGGCATCGCGGCCATCGGCCTGGCGGTGGGCACCACGGATGCCTATCGCGCTCTGATCCTCGGCAACGCACTGTCCTTCGTCGTCGCCGCGGCCCTCGTGTGGCGTACGCGCGAGCTGCCGGAGACGACGGTCGAGGTGGCGCGGGCACAGAACGCGCCGGCCGCCGCCCGGGAGGCTGCCACCGAGGACGCCAACTCCCGTCGAACGAGCAGCCCATGGCGGGACCGGGGCTACCTCCGGTTCGTCCTGTTCGACATCCCGATGAACCTCGACGACTCCGTACTCGGCGTCGGCCTGCCGCTGTGGCTGGTGAACCGCACGTCCGCCCCGCACGCCCTCGTACCGGCCTTCCTGGTCATCAACACCGTGCTGGTCGTGGTGCTCCAACTGGGCGTGTCCAGGCGGGCCGAAGGCCCGCACCGGGCGGCGCGGGCGGTGCTGCTGTACGGCGTCCTGATGTTCGTGTGCTGCGCGTCCCTCGCCCTGGCCACTCGCGGCGGGACCTGGGCGGCCGCGGCCGTGCTGCTCGCCGCGGCGGTGCTGGTCACGCTGGCGGAGCTGATGCGCTCGGTGAGTTCGTGGGAGCTGGCCGTCCTGCTCGCGCCGCAGGACGCGCGGGCCGCGTATCTGGGGGTGGCGGGGATGTCCCAGTCCATCCAGAAGTCGGCCGGGCCCCCGCTCCTGACCGGGGTGGTGATGGCGGCCGGGCCGACCGGGTGGCTGGTGCTCGGCACGGTGATCGCCGGACTGGCGGTGGCGCAACGGCGGGCCTGCGCGCAGCGGTTCCGTACCCTCGCGCCATCAGCCTCGGACCGCGCGCGGACCGCCGCCCCGGCCGCGTCGGAGTAGCGGGCGGCCTGGGGCGGGGCGGTGCCCGAGGAGTGCAGCGGCGGTGCCCCGTGAGCACCCCGGGGCCCCTTGGCCGGCCGGGCGCGACGCGGTATCAATGGCAGGGACCGACGGCTGGAGGCACCGTGCCCATGTACGAGCAGGAACGCCGCACCACCCGCGCCCGGCGTCCACGGGCGCAGGACCAGGACTCCGACCGCCCGTCGGGTCCGGTCGCGGCGGCGGGGTCCCCGGCGGTGTCGGCGGTGCTCCAGCGGACAGTGGGCAACGCGGCCGTCGCACGGATGGTCGCGGACCGGAAACGGGACCGCGACCTGGACCCGGGCCGGGAGCAGCCCGTGCAGCGGTCGGCGGTGCGCGACGTGCTGGGTACGACCGGCCGCCCGCTCGAACAGCCGGTGCGCGAGGACATGGAGGCCAGGTTCGGCACGGACTTCTCCGCTGTCCGGCTGCACACCGATGCCACCGCCCAGCGCTCCGCCGCCGAGATCGGCGCCCGCGCGTACACGTCAGGCCATCACATCGTCCTGGGCGGCGCGACGACCGACGAGCACACCCTCGCCCATGAACTGACCCATGTGGTCCAGCAGCGTTCGGGCCCGGTGGCGGGCACGGACGACGGGACCGGGCTGAGGCTCTCGGACCCCTCCGACCGCTTCGAGCGGGCGGCGGAGGCCAACGCGCACCGCGTGATGGCCGCATCGCACACGCACGCAGCCGACCGGGACGGGGCGCAGCGCACCGGCGCGACGGCGGCACATGACCACGCCGCCGTGCAGCGGGCCCCGGCGGCCGGCGGGCCCGCACCGGCCCTCGGCGCCCCGGTCCTGGGCGCCTACAACGAGGAGGGGGTCTGCGGCAACTTCTCCCGGGTACGCGAATGGCAGCTCGCCCATCCGCAGCAAGGGGTGATCATCCAGCGGGTGACCAGGCAGTTCGCCGTGGAGCGGCACACCGGCCAGGGCTGGGCCCCGATCGGCGGCCCGGGGCTGGACGCCTATGTGTCGGCCGCCGGCGGGACGGCCAACGGGAGGGAGCTCCAGTACTGGGAGCTGTGGGTGGTCGACGCGGACGGCACGATCAGCGACGGAGGCGACGACACCTTCGGCATGACCTCGCTGATCCAGAGCCCCGAGCAGATCCACAACACCACCCGGGGATCGTTCACGATCAGCGGCGAGGCGCACTTCTTCGCCACGAACCAGGCTCCGACGGCCATGGGGTTCCAGCGCGGCGGGGCGGTCTCGGCGGGCGGTCTGTACAGCCGCACCACCGATCCGCAGTCGGAGCTGACCGCCCTCGGCCTGACCGCGGCCGCCGGGCCGCTCCGCTATGCCGCTCAGGCCACCTGGGACAGCTCGGACCTGCGGACTCCCGCGGCGGCGGCCAAGCCGAGGAACACCGTGTACACCCCGAAGGCGGCGTGGTCCAACGTGCAGGAGAGGACGACCTGATCCGGGAGACGTCCCGGGGTCAGCCCCCCAGGAACACCGGATTGGTCAGCGCCGCCAACGCTCCGGGCAGCCCGGGTACCGTCGCCGGATGCCGGACCTCGGCCCGCACATAGGCGGCGTTCGCGGGCGTCGTACGCCATTGGGCCGTCCCGGTAACCGACTTCGGGAGTGTCGAGGTGAACAGCGTGCCCTGGTCGGTGACGAAGTGCACGGTGCAGTCCGGGGCTCCGGTGACCTCCAGCCGTACGGTGACCGGAACGTCGTCCTCGGGGGCCCGCAGCCGCTCACCGATCCCGGCGTGGCGCCCGCGCCCGTCCGAGACGGCGAAGGAGAGGCTGACGGCGGACGACTCGGCGATGTAGGAGCGCCCGGCCCGGATGCCCGCCACGATCGCCTCGCGGGACAGCTCCTCTGCCAGGACGACGGTCTGCGGGAGCCCGATCCGGTCCGGCTCCCGGTGCGCGTCGCTGTTGCCCATCGCCGGAACCCACGGTTTCGACGAACGGGCGGCCACCACCAGGGAGTTGTCCCACTCGGCCAGGGCGATCTCGTCCTCCGGGGTGTAGGCCCCGTTCCAGACCTCCACCGCGTCCGCCTCACCGAGGCCGAACTTCCAGTGGCAGCCGATGCAGGTGGCGTGCGGATGGGCGGGCACGACCAGTCCGCCGGCCTGGCGGACGGCCTTCGCGTAACGCCCGAAGCGGTTGTCCCTGGCCCGGTAGCGCCAGTCGATGAAGGTGCCCGGATCGGTGGCGAGCGCGAGTACGTGGCCGTTGCGGGTGGTGACCTCCTCACCCGTGAGGACGAGCAGGTCGTCACCCCACAGTCCGCCCCACGCGCTGTGCGCAGAGGTGGTGTTGTGCTCACTGCTGTTGATGAAGTCGAGCCCGGCGACGCGGGCCCCGGCAGCGATCTCGGCCGGGGTCCGCCCGCCGTCCGAATGCACGGAGTGCAGATGGCAGTCCCCCCGGTACCAGGCCCGCCCCCGCCCCTTCGCGCGCTGCGGCGGATACCCGGGGCGCGGAGTGGTCGCCGTGGGCCCGGTGCGCAGGGTGACTGTCACCTCGTACGGCAGCCCCTCCGGAGCGACGGTGTACGGGCCGAGGGCGATATGCCAGGTCCCGGCCCGCACCGGCCCCGCGAGATATCCGGGGGTCGCCTCGTCACCCCGGATGAAGAAGCTGCCGCGCGCCCCGCCGGACCACCCCCGGAACCCCCGCCCGGACAGCTCCGTACCGCGCTCGTCGAAGATGCCGATGTCCAGGGCGTTGCCCTGCGTCCCGGCCGGGACGGGCGTCTTCTCGTACGTGTACGAGACGGCGATCTCGGCGACCCCGCGCGGGACGTCGACCGGCAGGTACACGTAGTCGGGGGACCCGGGCGGCAGGACGCCGCGCACGGTAGTGGACCGGGTGCTGCCCTCATCGGCGGCTGCGAAGCTCACGGTCCCCAACGTTAGGGCGGTGGCGGCCGTCCCGACGAGAAGGCCACGCCTGGCGATCGGGCGGTGCACGGGTCCTGGTGCGGTCATCGGTACCGGAGCCGGTTCGGGCATGGGGCGCTCCCCGCGATGTGGTGGACGGGCCGAGGTCTGCGTACCGGTACACGGTGGTGGAGGGCGGTGAATGCCGTATGAACGCGGCGAGTTCGGGACGGGGCGACATCGCCCTGCTCCGTGATTCCGGCCGGCATCGGCCGCAGCACGCCGGCTAGCGGCCGGCGTGCTCCGTGGGTGCCGAAGGCTCGGTTTTGCGCACCGGACGGCTTACCTTGGGGCCGTCACCCGACGACGACGGAGGTGTCCTCGCATGCGGATCGGAACAACGATCTTCCTCACCGACGAGACGATCACGCCGGTGCGGCTCGCGCGCCAGCTCGAACAGCGGGGGTTCGCCGGGCTCTACCTCCCGGAGCACACACACATCCCGGTGAGCAGGGACACCCCTTACCCACAGGGTGGTGAGCTGCCGCCCGAATACGGCCGCACCCTGGACCCGTTCGTGGCCCTCGGGCAGGCCGCGGCGGTCACCGAACGCCTGACGCTCGGCACCGGCATCACCCTGGTCACCCAGCACGACCCGATCGACCTGGCCAAGCAGATCGCCACCCTCGACCACCTCTCCGGCGGCCGCTTCACGCTGGGCCTCGGCTACGGCTGGAACGTCGAGGAGGCCGCCGACCACGGCGTGGAATGGCGCACCCGCCGCGAACTCGGCCGTGACCGCATGGCGCTGATGCGTGCGCTCTGGTCGGAGGAACCGACGGCGTACGACGGCGAGTTCGGCTCGGTCCGGGCCAGCCACGCCTACCCGAAGCCGTTCCAGCAGCCCCGCGGCCCGGTGGTCGGCCCGCGCACCCTGATCGGCGGGGCGGCAGGACCGAAACTGTTCGCGCACATCGCGGAGTACGCGGACGGCTGGCTCCCGATCGGCGGCGGTGGCCTGACGGAGTCGCTGCCGCGGCTCCGTACGGCCTGGGAATCAGCGGGCCGGGACCCGAAGGACCTCCAGGTGATCCCGTACGCGGTCCTGCCGGACGCGGGCAAGCTGGCGCACTACGCGGACCTGGGCATCGAGGAGGTCGTACTCCAACTGCCCCCGGCGGGCGAGGCGGAGGTGCTGCGGACGCTGGACGCGTACGCGGAGTACCTGTAGGCCGCGTCGGACCCTGGTTCTTGATCCTCCCGGGACGCCGAGCGCCGCGGCCGGCTCCCGGGCCGCGACGTTCGGCCCGCGGAGTCAGGTGAGGGCGGCGGCCAGCAGGGCGAAGGCGGCGATGAGGATGGCGACCCGGATGTAGTGGAAGCGGTCCCAGCGGTTCGACTGCTCCTTCCAGTCGGCGGGCCGGTTTTCGGGGGTCCACGTCTTGCTCCGGTTGTTGATCGGTACGAGGAGCAGGACCGACATGATCACGGTGAGGGCCAGCAGTGCCCCGGCGGTGATGACGAGGCCGGCGGCGCCGTGGTCGACGACGGCCCAGATCGCGGCGAGGACGAGCGAGCCGATGTACCAGAACGGCATCACGGCGCCGAGCATCCGGCCTCCGTGGGCGCGGGCGAGTTGGCCGCTGTCCTCGGGGAGTGCGTTGAAGATCGGGTTCATGACGAAGGCGACGGAGAACTCCACCCCCACCATCACGCCGACGACCACGGTGGTGACGACCTCAAGTGCGTGGGACATGACGATCCTCTTTGTTGTCTAGTGTCGCTAGCTGATGAGTCAACGCTAGTCCTACTGTCGCTCCGTTGTCTAGCGGTGCTAGGATCGAATCATGTCGGTACAGGAACGCAAGGAGCGTGAGCGGGCGGGCCGCGAGCGTCTCATCGTGGCGACGGCCCGCGAACTCGCCGAGCAGCAGGGCTGGGACGCGGTCACCACGCGTCGGCTCGCCGAGCGCATCGAATACAGCCAGCCCGTTCTCTACAGCCACTTCCGCGGCAAACGGGAGATCATCGGCGCCGTCGCCCTCGAAGGCGCCGCCGAGATGGCCACGGCCCTGCGGGCCGCGACCGCCGCCGTGGAGGGCCGGCGTGAGCGGGTTGCCGCCCTCGCCCGCGCCTACCTCGACTTCGCCGTACGCAACCCGGCGGTCTACGACGCCATCTTCCAGCTCGACGGCGGGCTCCCGTACGCGCAGGAGGACACTCCGGAACCTCTCAAGGACGCTTTCGCCGCGCTGCTGGAGTGCCTCGGGGAGGTCGCCGGGGACGGCGTCGGCCCGGGTCTGTTCACCGAGGTGTTCTGGGCGTCCCTGCACGGGGTGGCGACCCTGACCCGGTCGGGACGGCTGCTGCCGGGGGACGCGGAGGCGAGAGTGGAACTGCTGGTGGACCGGCTCGCCGTGGTCTGAGACGGAGGAGCGCGCGGGACGTCCCTAGGACGCCCGCTCCCCGCTGCACCGCGCGCGGATGTCCCTCGACCGCCCGCTCCCCGCTACACCGCGCGCATCAGCAGATGCCCCCGGCGGAACCGCTCCCCGTCGAGGGGCTCACGCAGCATGCGCCCGACCTCGGTGAAGCCGGCCTCGCCGGCCAGTGCGGCGAGGTCGTCGATCGGCCACCGGTAGGCCGTGGTCACCTTGTGGTCGAAAGGCGTCACCGGCCCGCCCTCTGCCTCGAAGAAGCCGACCAGGAAAGTCCCGCCCTCGCGCAGCACCCGGCGGAACTCGGAGAAGTACGGGGGCAGTTCCGCGGGCGGGGTGTGGATGAGCGAGTACCAGGACACGATCCCGCCCAGCTCGCCGTCGGTCAGCTCCAACGCGTCCATCGAACCGGCCTCGAACCGCAGTTCCGGATACGACTCGCGGGCAAGACCGATCATCACCGGCGACAGGTCGATACCGAAGACATCCAGGCCCAGGCCCTTCAGATGCGCCGTGAGGTATCCGGGGCCGCAGCCCAGCTCGGCCACCGGCCCGGCGCCGGCCGTCCGAGCCAGCTCGGCGAACGCGGCGATCAGCGCGCGGTCCAGCGGGAGCGCATCGAGCGAGTCGCGGGCGAAATCGGCGTAGACGGTGGCGATGGCGTCGTAGGCATCGGCGGTCGTGCGGAGGTGCGGGGCAAGTTCGGTCATGGGGGACGACCCTAAGGGCTGTCGTGCGGCGGGCGGGAGCAGATTCGGCCGCAGGCGAGGTGCTGACGGTCAGGTGTGGTGCCCACCATCCGGACTGGCGAGACTCCGCCACCCTGCTGCCCGACGCGGACGGCGGAGTCCTCACCGTGGACGGCGGCAGGAAACCGGTCACGATCACCACAGCCAAACAGAACGCCCACTACACGTTCGCCGGCACCAAGGGGCAGAAGCTCACCCTCGGCCTCGACACCCCGCCGGACTACTGGGAGCTGTCCCTGTGGGCCCCGAACGGCGAGTGGCTCGACGATGCCACGTACATGGACGACGACGTGGTGACGAAGGCGCTGACGAGACTGCCCGCTGCGGGTACGTACACCCTGACGGTGGACCCGGGATCGGGGGAGACAGGCACCTTCAACCTGGGCCTGACGACCAGGGCGGCAGCCACAACCGCCAAGGCGAAATCCAGCACCGCAGCACCGGCATCCCGCAGCAGCAAATCCACCGATACGGGCAAGAGCCCCGCCACCCCGGGCGTCGTGCCCAAGGGCGCGGACGCCTGGCAGCCGGGCACGGCGAACCTCAAGGGCCGTGACTGGGTCACCGGCCGCGGTGACGGCCCGAAGGCCCCGGCCAGGCTGCGGGCCCCGCCGGGCAGGACGGCGCTGACCGGCCGGGTGCTGAAGCTCGACGGCAAGCCCCTGGCCAAGGTCACGGTCAGGGTCGGCAGCAAGCATGGACGCACAGACGCCAAGGGCCGCTTCCTCCTGACGGGCATCAAGGACGACGCCAAGACCCTGGTCGTGGACGGTTCGAGTGCCGACACCAGGAAGCGTCAGTACGGCCGTTTCGACATCCGCATCCACCCGAAGGCCGGGCAGAGCACCGACCTGGGCTTCCCGGTGTGGCTGACACCGCTGGACACCGAGCACACCGTGTCCTTCGCGGCTCCGGCGAAGAAGAACATCACGCTGACCACCCCGCAGATCCCCGGACTCGAAGTCCGTATCCCCAAGGGATCGGTGGTGCGCGACGAGAACGGCAAGACGGTCACCGAGCTCGGCATCACGGCGATCCCGATCGACCGGCCGCCCTTCCCGCTGCCGAAGAACGGCGTGGTCCCGGTCTACTTCACCGTGCAGCCGGGCGGCACGTACGTGTTCCCCAAGGGCGCGCAGATCGTCTACCCGAACTACACCCACGAAGCCCCCGGCACGCGTGTCGACTTCATGGACTACGACCCCGAGGGCAAGGGCTGGCACGTCTACGGGCACGGCCAGGTCAGTGCGGACGGACGCCAGGTCGTTCCCGACGCGAAGACCCGCGTCTGGTCGTTCCACGGCGCGATGTTCAACATCTCCGACCTCGTGCCGTGGGACCTCACCGGGCTCAAGGACGTCATCGACTGGCTGTCGGGCGACCCCGTCGACATCGCCACCGGCCTGCTCACCGACTCCCACACCGACCTGGGCGTCACGGACCCGCTCGGATCGGCCGAGGTCACCCGCACCTACTGGCAGGGCGACACCCATCAGCGCGCCTTCGGAATCGGCCGTGACCTGTCCTACAACGCCTTCCTGCACTCCGAGGAACAGTACGAAGAGGTCGACCTCTATCTGCCCGGCGGCCAGAAGGTGCACTTCACCCGCACGTCTCCGGGCGGCGGTTTCATCGATGCGGTCTTCGAGCCGCTCGACACCCCGTCCGGCTTCCAGGGCTCGAAGATCGTCAACAACGACAACCAGTGGGAGCTGCGCTTCCGGGACGGCACGGTGTGGGTCTTCCCGCAGTACGCCCCGCTGAAGGAGATCCGCGACCGGCACGGCAACGCGATCAAGCTCACCCGCCGGTCCGGCAACAAGGGCGACATCACCCGCATCAACACCCCCGGCGGGCGCTGGATCTCACTGCACTACGACGAGCTGCACCGGATTGACCAGGCCCACGACAACACCGGCCGCACGACCGGCTACACCTACGACACCACCGGACGCCTGAAGACCGTCACCGACGCGGCCGGCAAGGTGAGTTCGTACACCTACGACGGCACATCGAACCGGATCGAGACCGCGAAGGACGCCAACGGCGTCACGTACATGACGAACTCGTTCCAGGCGGACGGGAAGGTCAAGGACCAGACCCTCACCGAGGGTGCGAAGTACTCCTTCGGCTACACGCAAACGGGAACAGGCCAGGTCACCTCGGCCGAGGTGACGCAGCCGGGCGGGGCGGTGCGCCGGGTCGAGTTCGACACGGACGGCTACGGCGTCCTGGACACCGCCGCCTACGGTTCCTCACTGGCCCGTAAAACCCAGTACGTGCGCGGCGCGAACCATCGCATCGACGCGGTCGTCGACCCCTACGGACAGCGCACCGAGCTGACCTACGACGCCAACGGGTACGTGACCAAGTCGGTGGAACTGGCGGGCACGGCCGATGCCAGGTCCTCGGGCACGGTCACCTTCGACGGCCCGTACGACCAGCCCACCCAGGCCACCGACGCGCTCGGCAACGCCACTGTCTTCGGCTACGACTCCGACGGAAACCTGCAGACAGCCACCGACCCTGAGAACCGTAGGACCACCCTCACCTACGCCCCGGACGGCCAGGTCAAGACCGTCACCGACAACGCGGATGCGGTGACGGAGTACACCTACCGCAATGGCGACCTGGTCTCGGTCAAGGACGCCGAGGGACGGGTGTCGACCCAGTTCACCGACGCCGCCGGCAGAGCGTCCGCGGCCACCGACACGGCGGGCTCCCGCACGATCACTGCCTACGACAAGCTGAACCAGCCCCGCAAGATCACCGATCCGCTGGGCGGATCCACCGGCTTCGACTACGACGACAACGGCAACCTCACCACCCTCACCGACGCCCGCAACAACACCAGCAGCTGGGAGTACGACGAGGCGGACCGCCCGAAGACGGCCACCGACGCCCTGGGCGCACAGGCCACCTTCGAGTACGACCCGGCCGGTTTCCTGAAGAAGGCGACCAGCCGTTCCGGAAAGGTCGCGACCGCCACGTACGACCTGCTGGGCCGGGCCAAGACCACCGAGTACGGCGTCGACATCGCGGGCCAGGCCGAGTCCACGGTCAGCTACGACTACGACACCCACGACCTGCCCAAGCAGATCACCGACAGCCAGGCCGGCAACCAGTCCTTCACCTACGACACCTACGACCGGCTCAAGACCGAGACCGGCCCCAACGGCACGGTCGGCTACGACTACGACGCCGCCGACCGCCGCAAGACCATGACCGCGGGCGGCCAGAGCACCGGCTACGGCTTCGACAAGGCCGGCATCCTCACCTCCGTCACCTCCGGCACCCAGGAAGTCGGCTTCGGCCTGGACGCGGTGGGCCGCGAGAAGACGGCAACGATGCCCGGCGGCATCACCCGCACCACCGGCTACGACAAGACCGGCACCGTCAAATCCATCGCCTACGCCAAGGGCGCCACCAGCATCGGCGACCTGAACTACACCCGCGAGGCCCGCGCCCTGCAGACCGGCCTCACCGGCTCCCTGGCCAACATCGCACTTCCCGCCGCCGAGACCGGCACGGTCTTCGGCAAGGACAACCGCATCACCACCTACGGCGACCGCTCATTCACCTACGACGCGGACGGCCGGCTCAAGACCGACGGCCTGCGCGACTACACCTGGAACGCCCGCGGCCAGCTGTCCGGCCTGACCAAGGCAGGCCAGACCAGCACCTTCGGATACGACGCCCTGGGCACCCGCGCGGCCAAGACGGTCGGCGGCACGACGAGCAAGTTCCTCACGGACGCGGGGAACCCGCTCGTGGAGCAGAACGGCTCCGGCGAGACGGCGGCAACTGTCGCCACCTCAGGGCTGGATGAGTTCCTGACCCGTACGGAGAACGGCGCCACCCAGGTCTACCTGACCGATGCCCTGGGTTCGGTGGTCGGCCTCGCCAACAGCGACGGCACCGTGGCCACGAAGTACGCCTACGACCCCAACGGAACGACCACCACCACCGGCACGGCGACCTCCAACCCGTACACCTTCACCGGGCGTGAGGACGACGGGACGGGTCTGCTCTACTACCGCGACCGCTACTACGACCCCGAGACCGGCCGGTTCATCTCGCAGGACCCCATAGGCCAGGCCGGCGGCACGAACCTCTACCAGTACGCGCTGTCGTCTCCCACCAACTACACCGACCCGACCGGCGACAACCCCATGATCGCCGCCTGCGCGATCAACGGAGCACTCGACGGCGGCCTCAACTGGGCCTTCCAACGCCTCTCGGGCCGCAAGGTCAACTGGGGCCAGGTCGGCCAGGCCGCCTGGACGGGCTGCGCACTGGGACTGGCCGGCGAGGCCCTGGGCACCTACCTCTCCGTCAGAAACTCCATACGCCCCGGCAGCTGCCTCGCCCGCAACAGCTTCACCGCCGACACACCGGTCCTGATGGCAGACGGCACCAGCAAGCCGATCAAGGACGTCAAGATCGGCGACAAGGTGCAAGCTGCCGACCCGGAGACGGGAGAGGAGGGGGCACGCACTGTCACAGCGCTGATTGAGGGCAACGGGGAGAAACAACTCGTCGACCTCACCATCGACACCGGCGGTATGAGGGGTGCGAAGACCGGCGGCATCACGGCCACCGACGGCCACCCCTTCTGGGTCCCGAAACTCCACCAGTGGGTCGAGGCCGGAGAGCTGAAGGCTGGCCAATGGCTGCAGACCAGTGCCGGCACGTGGGTCCAAGTCGCCGCCATTCGGCACAGAGCCCATTCAACGACGGTTTACAACCTCACGGTTGATGACCTCCACACGTACTATGTGCTGGCGGGGGCCACGCCGGTCTTGGTTCACAATTGCAACAAGAATCAAGGCGTCTATATATTCGACGATAAGTCGAAGCCTGGCCACGTGTATATCGGCAAGACCAACAACTTTAACGTTCGACTGGACAAGCATGCAGACTTGGGCAGGCGAGACAAGGATGGGCCTGTCATTTGCATCCATGTGTGCGGAGATGACACGGCCCTCAGAATCCGAGAGCACATCATGAAGGTTCAGTTCGGAAAAATGGGCTTTAAGCTCAGTAGCGGCATTGAGGGGTTTGGTCGAAACCTCTACAACAAGCGCCAGGCGACTCAGCCTGAGCTCCCGTTCGAGTAGGGCGATATGGGGAAATGGGGATACGGGCCATTCGATAACGATGGCGCCGCAGACTTTGCTGGTGATTTGGATGCCACTCCGCTGTCTAGGCGGATTCAGACGATCCGAGCTGCCCTCGCCTCGGTGGCGGGCGACGGCAGCCCGCATATCGATGGTGGTAGAGCAGAGCTGGCAATCGCTGCCGCTGCGTTGACAGTCCGAGGGGTTGAGGGCGGCGATGAATTTCAATCTGCGACGTGGGGGCCGAATGGTGAGATTCCGCAGATCCCGAAAGAGCTGGCACCCCTGGCGCTCGAAGCGATTTCTCGCCTACTCGCCACAAGTAATGACTTGCGGGACGACTGGAGCGTGGAGGAGGAAGGCACTGAATGGCTTGCAATGCTCCGAAGGCTGAAAGCAGTGCTTGACAGAGAAAGTACTGCAGGGGTTCCCCTCTCCGCTCCAGGCGCCGAAGGTAAAAAGCAAGGGCCACAGAGGGCTAGACGAGCTGCGCATGAGGATGAATCCATCCAGGAAGGTCTTTGGTAATACCTTCAAGGTGGCTATCTGAATCAACTGAATGAAGGGTCATGAAGGCGTGAGCCGTGACTTCGTCACGTCATCTGATCATGGAGAATTCGGTAGCCCGGCAAATGCGAGGGTCCCCTCCGCGCTTCTGCGCGGAGGGGACCCTCGGGTCGTTGACGGCAACGGTGACGGCAACGTCAGCGGACGACGGCTGTGTCGGGTGGGTCGTCGGGGTCGTTGCCGGTGGGGCTGAGCGCGTTGCTGAGGGTGTCGATGGCTTGGCGTTGGAGGCGGAGTCGGACGTGGGCGTACACGGTGGCGGTGATGCCGATGTGGGCGTGGCTGAGGAGTTCCTTGATGATGACGAGTTCGACGCCCTGTTCCAGGAACAAGGGGGCTGTCGAGTGTCGGAGGTCGTGGAAGCGGGGCTGACCTCAGCAACGAAGACCTGCTGGCGCGAGAAGCGGAGCTGGACCAACGATGGGTCGCCCTCCGGGAGGAGCATCAGCGGCTTCAGCGAGCGCCGCAAGATCAAGCGAGAGAAGAGCCGGCGCGGCCTGTTCCTGCCACCCCTGCATGACGACGGCGCCGAGCCGGACATGTCGCCGAGCGAGAAGCTGAACGCCGCGCTGGCCGAATCGAAGAAGCGCCGGCAACAGCGGCCCTGACCATCGACCGGGCAACTCGATCAGTGGGTGAGCTGTTCAGAGTTTCTTTACTTGATCAAGGGCGTCCCGCTGACGCGGGCCGCCGCGCGCCGGCGGTCGGTGCCCGCCGCCCGCTCCTGTCTGCCGCCCCGCTGGCGACGGCCGCCGACCACTCGGCGCGCAGAGCCCGGGAGCGTAGCCGGACCACCAATCGGAAGCCCCGGTCCGAGCGGTCAGCAGCAGACTGGCCGGGCTCCTGAGAAGCGCCCGGCGGGCTCGCGCAGTCCCGTACGCCCATGCTTGCTGCCTAGCTGGGGGCCGTGACGATGGAGATAACTGGGCTGATGCCGGTGCGGGGTTGAGCGAGACACACGTGGCGGGTGATCGGTCGGCGCGCCCGCCGTCGTGGCTGACTTTCTGTGGCAGAGGCCAGAACTCCCACAGCCATGGGCACGGCACACACGTGAGTGCCCGTCCCTGCCGGGGCTGACGAGGAGGGGGAGCCTCGATCGGCTGCGCCCGGCAGGGACGGGAGTCGGGTGGGTCAGCGCGGTGCGGCGCCTGGGCGAGCGACGCGGGTCACGTCTGGCGCCAGGTCCGCCAGGGGCGGGTGATGATCTCCCGGTAAGTGTGGTGGGACGGGTTCTGACCGCAGTGCCGCAGCACCCACTCCTGCGGTTCGGCGAAGTCCTCGCTCGTCGGTGAGGTCTCTCCGTCCACGGCGCACTGCATCGCGTACAGGACCGGTTCCGCGTCCGGCTCGCGGTCGGGCTGGAGCGTCCAGGTCTCGTAGCGCAGGACCGAGCGCGGGGTCACCGTCCCCACCTCCGGTTGGCCACGGCCACCTTCGCGCTCAACTCCTCCGTCGGAGTCGGCGTACGTACGTCTTCGGGTGGCACGTCCCACTCCTGGCCACCGCGCGGTGGCCGAAGCTGCACGTACGGCCCCACATGCCCTATCACCACGCCCACCTTGCCGCTTCGCCGGTCGACCACCAGGGCGCCGGCATCGGGCGAGACGGTGTGCCCGTCGGCATCAGGGGTGGGGGCCGTCATCGTGACCACCCCGGCGAGGCGGCGCGGGGCCGGGCGTCCAGTCGCAGGGCGGGAACACGTGGGGTGGCGCACATTCGCACGGTGACGCTCCTCGGCGGCGTTGATGCGTGCCCCTTGGGCCTGTTGGTGCCGCAGGGTTGGCACCGATCCTCACGCCGGTCACCGGGACGAAGGAACCTCCACCAAACCCCACTTCGGGACGTCCCGCACCGTGTAGAACGTCCCTAGTGCCGTCCTGGGACGAAGGGGGAGACTCGTGCCGAACGAGAGACTACGAGCCGTCATGGCGGCGGGAGGCTGGACGTACGCCGCACTCGCTCAGCAGGTCGAGGTTGACCCCAAGTCGGTCGAGCGCTGGGTGAACCTCGGGCGTACCCCACGTCGTGCCACAGCCCTCCAGGCGGCCAAGGCCCTGGGAGAAGACGTGCACGCACTCTGGCCGGCGCTCCGTCAGGCCCGCCCCGCTCGCGCCATCAGCCCTGAACTGGTCGCGCTCTACGAGCAGCGGGCCGACCTCCCCGTCTCGACGTTCACCGACCTGATGGCCCAGGCCCGGGAGCGGATCGACATCCTCGTCTACGCGGCCGTCTTCCTCCACGAGGCGTACCCGCGGCTGAACGAACTCCTCACCGAACGCGCCGCCGAAGGCTGCACCGTCCGCATCGCGATCGGGGACGCTGACAGCGGCAACGTCCAAGCCCGCGGCCAGGAGGAGCGGTTCGGGCACGGCATCGAATCCCGCTGCCGCCTCGCACTCATGCACTACAAGCCGCTCGCCGACACCCCCGGCATCGAAGTCCGCACCCACAGCACCACGCTCTACAACTCCCTCTACCGCGCCGACGACCAGCAACTCGTTAACGCACACGTCTGGGGCGTCAACGCGTACGCCGCCCCCGTGTGGCACCTTCGCCGACATCAGGAGAGCGGCATGTTCGACACCTACACCGGCAGCTTCGACGCCGTGTGGGCGACCGCGACCCCCGTACGAGAGGAAGACTGACCGTGGCCCGCACCGAGTACTACGACGACCCCAACGCGCCCAAGCCGAACAGCATGGTCGTCGCCGCATCCGCCGTCGTCACCGACGACCACGGGCGCATCCTCCTCCAACGCCGCCGCGACAACGACCTATGGGCCCTGCCCGGAGGCGGAATGGACCTCACCGACTCCCTGTCAGGCACAGCCGTCCGCGAGGTCAAAGAGGAGACCGGCCTCGACGTCGAGATCACTGGCCTGGTCGGCACCTACACCGACCCGAAACACATCATCGCCTACACCGACGGCGAGGTCCGGCGACAGTTCAACGTCTGCTTCACCGCCCGCATCACCGGCGGCCAACTGGCAATCTCCGACGAGTCCACCGAACTCCGGTTCGTACTGCCTGAAGAGATCGAGCAGTTGCCGATGCACCACACCCAACGACTCAGGCTCCAGCACTTCCTGGAACAGCACGAGAAGCCGTACCTGGGCTGAACCATCTGACGGCAGTAGCGACGGCAACAACCCCGCACAACCACGGACATCCACGCACCTCACCGGACCAGCAGACCGCACTTGACCTGCGAAAAGGCAGGTCAAAGGCTTCGCGTAGCACACGTACTATGTGCTGGCGGGCGCCATGCCGGTCCTGGTTCATAACACTGGCGGCAACGGGCACATGTGCGATATCTCTGTGACGTCGTCAGATGGAAGCACGAGCGATATCTCGCTGGAGAGCGGCGATATGACGCCTGAAGAGGCTGGGCTCGGGTATCCCAACAACTCGGCTTTCACGCACACGGAGCATCGATTCTCGCGCATGGCGGGTGCTTCCACGGGGTCGAAGGTTTCACTGCCGAATGACCCATTCGCTGGCAAGTTCCCGTTGAGTTCCGGTGATGCGGTTAGGATGCAAGGCCAACTCCCTCCCTGCTCACGGTGTAAGGGTGCGATGAACCGTATGGTCAGCGAGTTGGGGGTGTCGGTCACGTATGAATGGTCCGGCGCCAAGGGGGCTGGGTCATGGACAGCCGGAAGGAGGAGGCGCTAACAATGAGATTGACCGCCGCAGAGGTTGGGTTCTTCGAGGATTACGAGGACGAAGAGGCCCTTGAGGTGGGCGTTGCCGGAGTGGACGAGTCTGGTTCCCCGAGATCGTTCTCATTTCAGCGATCCACGTACGAACCAGATGAGCAGGAAATTCAGTCTGGAATGGATTCCTACAACGTCTCTACTGAGCGAGGCTTCACCGTATACGGATGCCTGCGAAGCGTGCGGCTCTCCAATATGGTTCTCACGCTGGAATTCGCCGCTGAGGATGCAGAGATTCTTGAGATCTCAACGCCCGTTGAAGTGAATCTAAGCGAAGCGCAGATGGATGAGGAAGATCTGCCTCGGAAGCTTCGTAAGATTCTGGACTGGGGCTCTCCTGAGAAGCGGCCGAATTTGATTGGATTGGACGTTTAGGATCCGCCCACCGGCGCGTAGGTTGCGCTTCTTGAGGGGCTCCGTTACGTCATTCCCTCATGGAGAATTCGGTAGCTCTATACATGCGAGGGTCCCCTCCGTGCTTCTGCACGGAGGGGACCCTCGGGTCGTTTGACGGCAACGGTGACGGCAACGTCGGCGGACGACGGCTGTGGCGGGTGGGTCGTCGGGGTCGTCGCTGGTGGGGCTGAGGGCGTTGCCGAGGGTGTCGATGGCTTGGCGTTGGAGGCGGAGTCGGTCGTGGGCGTAGACGCCGGCGGTGACGCCGATGTGGGCGTGGCCGAGGAGTTCCTTGATGACGACGAGGTCGACGCCTTGTTCCAGGAGCAGGGTGGCGGTCGAGTGTCGGAGGCCGTGGAAGCGGATGCGGCGGAGTCCGGCCTGGTCGAGGAGCCGGCCGAAGCGGCGGGTCATGTTGGCGGGGTCGAGTGGCCCGCCGGTCGGAGGGGACGGTGGATGCTGGCCGTACCGCTGTCGAGGTCGAGGTCTTCCCAGTGCAGGCAGAGGAGTTCACCCTTGCGGAGGCCGGTGCGCAGGGCAGGATCAAAGCCTGCCCGAGTTGCCGGCCAGCGTACGGCCCCCTGACCATGCCCGACCCCAACCCGAACAGGACACCGGCCAAAGCCCACTCCACCGCCCTCACGCGCGTAGCCGTCTGATGGCAACGCCGACGGCAACAGGGACGCGCAATACGACACTTCGACGCACGCCCACGGACTGGCCGAATTCCGCTGACCTGCGAAAATGCAGATGACAGCACCTCAGCACGCACACGTACTATGTGCTGGCGGGCGAAACTCCGGTGCTGGTTCACAACTCAAATTGTGGGCCGGGTACGAAGTTTGATGTGCCGACCGGGCCAGGCATCTACACCATTCACCTCAATGACGGAACGAAGTATGTAGGAAGCTCAACGTCGAGCATTAGAGAGCGAGTGAATAAGTCGATGCGATCCAAACATGCGGTCCGCAAGGCCGGATACACATCGGATGACGTGGTGAATGTCACCTACTTCAGTCTGCCTGCCGGGACAAGCAAGACGGCGATCCGCCGCATGGAACAGACCATGATGGAGGGCGTTAAGGCGAGAGGTGGAACTCTCCTTAACCGAAGAGACCCAGAGATCGAAGTTCCAATCGGCGGATACCTACCGCAAGCCTCTAACTGGAGTTAGTGATGGGAACCTGGGGTTCAGGTCCGTTCGACAGCGACACGGCTGAGGACTTCCTCGATGAGCTGGAAGAACAGTCGGCTCCGCAGCGGCTAGCGGTCGTGCAGAGCACGTTCCGTTCCGCTGTTGAGGGGGGTGGGAGCTCCTCTTCCTCGGTACTGCCAGAGGAGGTGATGGCTGCTGCGGCGGTGGTTGCGGCAAATATCCCTGCTGGGCACTCTCTGACTTGGGACGAGGAATATCCGGGCATCACAGAATGGCTAGCAAAACCAATCGCGCAGGCCCTGGCGTCATCTGCTGTCCAAGCGCTGGAAGTGGCATTGCCCGCAGACGGTTGGTTCTGGCGAAGCTGGGTTGATACTGAGGAGAGAGCTGAGGCCCAGGCTGCGATTGACCGCTTGCGGTCTGTGTTGCGCCCCGTCAGTGAAGGTGAATCTCGATAACTGATCTTTGATATCGAGGTCAGGCCCGAGCCTAGGGATCAATCCATGATGCGATTCGACTCGCTCAGCGAGGAGTTGCTTGGGGCGCTTGTTGCGTCCGGATGGAGCGCGGACAGGAAAGTTGACGCCGGTCAATGGGTAAAGCCGTTGGAAGGTGAAGGGTACCGGGCTCACTCATTGGCCGAAGAAATCCTCGCTGCGGTGGGAGGGCTCTCGATCGAGCCGGTCAATCGAGTCGGCCCGAACTTCAGTAATGACGAGCCTTACAATTTCGATCCCCTCGCCGCTGGGTCAGGGCAGCGTGATCTAGCGGAAGAGGTGGAGAGCGTTCTCGGCGGGGACTATTTCCCAATCGGTGAATGGCTCAGTTATTCAAGCGTGTTCGTCGAGGCTGGGGGGAGGATGGTTGCTGCTGGTATGGGCTGGATTTGGGAGCTCGGTTCCACCTTTGAGGACTCCCTGGAGTTGGCAGTCTGCGCGAATCGCCCGCTGGTCTGCCTGCATTCCGATCCGGGACTCGATCCTTGGACGATACCTGATTCCCGTTAACGAATCTCGGCCGCGTCGAGCATCGTCTGACGGCTTCTCGTCGGGTTGACGGCCGTAGCTGACGGCAACGGCGGCGGACACAGCGGCGTCCGCCGCCGTCTGGCTGTCAGGGGCGGTCGAGCGCGTGGCCGAGTAGGTCGATGGCGTGGAGCTGAAGGCGGATGCGTACGTGGGTGTAGACGGTGGCGGTGACGCCGATGTGGGCGTGGCCCAAGAGTTCCTTGATCGCGACGAGTTCGACGCTCTGTTCCAGGAGGAGGGTGGCCGCTGAGTGCCGGAGGTCGTGGAATCGGATCACGCGTATCCCGGCACGGTCCAGGGGGCCGCCGACCGGGGTGATGAACATGAGGCCGATGCCTGCCCAGCCCGACTCGGCAGTTTGGCGTCCGTCCTGCTGCCGCTCCTTGCGGATCTTGAGGGAGCTGACACATTCGGTGGGGAGGACGATGCGGCGTTCGGAGGCGCGGGGGGCTTATCTATCTCTCTCCTAGCGCCTACAATAATAAATCCGGTAGTGAAATGGAGGCGGTCGGCAGATTCCCAATTGGATCAATTTAATTCACAGGACTGGGCGGAATGAGTTTACCGTGAACGGCGTGCTACGCAAACGCGCCAGTTCTTGAGGGGGGCGTATGCTAAGGGGCTTGCCACTTCTTGCCGCCGCGATTGAGGTCGTAAGGCGAATTCAGCCCGAAGGGCCCCTTGTTGGGGCGGAGTCAACGATCAGACGGCCTGATGGTGATGATTTCCCAAACAAATCCGCTGCCTGGACCGTGGAGTTGGGCAATTTGGGCGGTGAGGTCACTGTTTGGGAGGATGGTAGTGCGGAGCTTGGCCTGGTCGATTTATCGACAAATGATGTACATTCTGAGCACCGGCAGTTATACGACCTGAGCGGTGTTCAAGTCGCAGTAGAGGTCGTTCGTGAGTGGGTAGTTGGGCGTCGGCTGCCTAACAGCGGCTAGCATAATGAGGTCAGTCGGATGTGACCGGAACGGGAACCCTCTGTGTGAATCACGGTTTGGATTCGTGACGGTGCGATCGATCCGATTCACACGGAAATATGAGGCGTTCGATGATTAATATGCAGGTGCGCAAAGAAACTGGTGACATCCTGGTACGCGGAACGGCTGAGCTGGATTGGATGAAGACTCTGCGGTGCGTGGATGCGGACAGGTCTCCTCTCCTGGGGAGCTTGCTGCCGTTTGCGGACACAATGTTCAGCTCGCGGCAGACGGTGAGGCTTCGGAATGAGATTTCCGATCAGTCCATGCGTGAGCTTCTTGGGGTTGGCTCAGTGGTAGAGATCGAATAACTTTGCCTGAAAGTGGAGGGTGGATCGTACCTCTACTTATGGTTCCTGGGAGACTAGCGGATACGTGTCGAGGGCCCCGGGTTAGTAACTCCGTTCTCGTTGTGGAATTTGTGAATCTACGCCCAAGTGGCGATGTTGGCCGTGATCGCCGACCTGGCAGAGCGTCTGGAGACGGCTGATGACGCGGTTGCTCGAAGACCGGGAGGGGTGTTGAAGCGACGTTCAGTGGTGGTCGGCTCCGTGATTGGTGGAGTCGCTTTGGCGGGGGGTGGCGCGTTGCTCGGGAAGCGAGCATTCGACGCGGTGGCGGATTCGGCTCGTGTCGCTCCTGAGGGTCTGTTGGAGCGTGCTGTAGCCCCGCGCACGGTTGTCATATCTATTGATGCCGGGAGCCGGGCCACGGAGGGGTTGGAGTCGGACCTGCGGCGTGTGGTGAGAAGTGTGAATGCTGTGCGGTCGGACGTGCTGGACGCCGGTGTGGGGCTCGGAGCGTCCCTCGTCAGGGGTGAAGCGAGGCCGCGGCAGTTGACCGCTATGCCGGTCTTCGCGGGGGATGTGCTTGATCCGGCACGGTCGCACGGGGATCTGCTCATTCAGTTTTCCGGGCAGGATCGCACCAGCATCGCAGCAGCTGCCGAGCGCGTTCTGAAGGAGTTGGCCGGGTGGCGGGTGCGTTGGCGCATCGAGGGTTTCCGCGCCGAGAACAGAGTCGAGAGCGGGAGAGGGCTTGCGCGTAACCCCTTCCACTTCACCGAGGGGTTCGGGAATCCGGACGATGTCCGTGGCGTCGCAGATCGTGCTCTTGTCCGGGCTGATCAGGGTGAGCCGGATTGGGCCGTCGGTGGGAGTTACCAGGTCGTGCGTGTCGTCCAGCTTGCGACCGAGTTGTGGGACAAGGACTCCGTTCATGAGCAGGAACGCATCATCGGCCGTCGTAGGGACGGGCGTTGGCTAGATGGGACGCCGGACGGGGAGCAGCCCAATTTTGCTGCCGATCCCAAGGGGAGGTTCACGCCGCTTGATTCGCATGTGCGGCTTGCGGCTCCTGACCGTCGTGATCCGCCGGCGATCGTGCGCCGTGGTTACAGCTATGACCGTGGTGACGGGGACGCTGGGTTGATCTTTTCCTGCTTTCAGCGGGATCTGGCGAAGGGGTTCGAGGCTGTGCAGAAGCGGCTGGAGGGTGAGGCCATGGCCAAGTACATGCTCACCACCGGGGGTGGGTACTTCTTCGTGCCACCGCCCGGCGACGCGTGGGTGGATGCCCTGTTCCGGGCTTGATAGGACAGTAGGAAACTTCAGGTCGCGGGGGTTCACGAGTGCAGGGGAGTCTCGGTCGGCTGCACCCGGCAGGGACGGGAGTCGGGTGGGTCAGTGCGGTGCGGCGCCTGGGCGAGTGACCCGGATCAATCCTGGCGCCAGGTCCGGCAGGGGCGGGTGATGATCTCCCGGTAGGTGTGGTGGGACGGGTTCTGGCCGCAGTGCCGCAGGACCCAGTCCTGCGGTTCGGCGAAGTCCTCGCGTGCCATCGAATCCCGCTGCCGCCTCGCGCTCATGCATTACAAGCCGCTCGCCGACACCCCCGGCATCGAAGTCCGCACCCACGGCACCACGCTCTACAACTCCCTCTACCGCGCCGACGATCAGCAACTCGTCAATGCCCATGTCGGGGGCGTCAACGTACGCCGCCCCCGTATGGCATCTTCGCCGTCACGAGACAGGCGGCATGTTCGACACCTACGCCGACAGCTTCGACGCCGTGTGGACGACGACAACCCCCGTACGAGAGGAAGGCTGACCTGACCGTGGCCCGCACCGAGTACTACGACGACCCCATCGCGCCCAAGACGAACAGCATGGTCGTCGCCGCATCCGCCGTCGTCACCGACGACCACGGACGCATCCTCCTCCAGCGCCGCAGCGACAACGACCTATGGGCCCTGCCCGGAGGCGGAATGGACCTCACCGATTCCCTGCCAGGCACGGCAGTGCGTGAGGTGAAAGAGGAGACCGGCCTCGACCTGGAAATCAGCGGCCTGGTCGGCACGTACACCGACCCGAAACACATCATCGCCTACACCGACGGCGAGGTCCGCCGACAGTTCAACATCTGCTTCACCGCCCGCATCACTGGCGGCCGGCTGGAGATCTCCGACGAGTCCACCGAACTCCGGTTCGTGCCGCCGGAAGAGATCGAGCAGCTGCCGATGCACCACACCCAACGACTCAGGATCCAACACTTCCTGGAACCGCGCGAAAAACCGCACCTGGGCTGAACCGCCTGACGGCAGTTGCGACGGCAACAACCCCGCACAACCTCAGATGCCCATGCACTTCACCGGACCGGCAAACCGCAAGATTCTGGAGAGCCCGTGGTGAAGCACCGCCAGTCGTCATACTGGGCGGGGACCACGCCGGGGGCTGTCCAGAAGGTTATAGACGGCCCGCAGGGCCCCGGAAGTCATGGCGTCGCAGAGGCGATAGTTGCTCTAGGGATGGTCGCGTGGAAAGGATCTCGGTATGTCAATAGATGGTGGCGGGGACGCTAAAAGTGTCGCGAGAGAAATATTAAATAATTTCACGGAAACAGGAACGATTCTCCCGGAGCTCTCGCTCGCGGCTGAGGAGGACGTAACCAACCGCGTAACTCCGGCCCTGATGATCAGAGTTGCGGTTCTGGTCATTGCCCATGGACGCTGGAGTGACGGTATTCCAACGGCTGAGATATTGGGGGGTTCCGTTCCCTCCCTCTCGCGAAAAGACCTGCTGACGTGGTCCGAGGCATCTCTTGGTGATGTTTCCGCGGCCAAGAGAGCAGAATCCGAGGGTCTCTTCTCCCTGCTGAACTCGACGCGTGTGTTGTCGGCCCTGGTTACAGAAGAGTCCATTTCTGCTGAGAGTCTTGGCAGATTGTTCGATTTGGCGGAGCAGCTGTGTCTCGAATTCCTTGGAGATGGTGGCGTTTCGCGAAGAGGGAGAGGGTATGGCCCATGGGATGTCAGTGAATATGCTGCACCTTTGGTTGGATTGGTCGATCTGGGAGGGGTTAGGGTCCCGGCTTTTGAGCATATGGAAATTAAAGCAATGGAGACCGGGTCGGACACGGTCGCTGTCACTTTGAAGAAAGGTGGGACTGCAATACAGCTGCAGGCCTATATCACTAAGGGAGGGGAGTCATGGGATCTATTCCGTTTGGAGATGGTAAATAAACTGCGCGCCCAGGGTTGTGCGGTGAATGAATTCGGCGGTAGGGCTGGGCTGGAAATTAGGGCATCTGTTCCGGTGGAAATGGGTACCGGGAAATCGGGCATCAGGAAAGTGAAGGTTATCGGATGTGACGGTCCGGGCTGGTTTTTGAGGGGGTTTGTCAGTGGAGCCGGAGCTGAGCCCGAAAGCAGAGATGAATGGCCTTACGAGATCTTCTCGGGAACGGTCGTTGTCAGCACCGGTCCAGTGTGTACCCACGGAGACTTCGTCAGCCTCCGCTTGCGAGTACCAGGACTGGCATAATCTCGCTGTATTGTCGTCGCGGTATTTTGAATGGCGGAATGTAAATTGCTACTGAACTTGAATGGGCGATGCCGTGGAACGGTGAGTGTGGTGACCCGTGCTGCTCAGCAGATGGCCCCTGCGTCAAGATGAGCGCATGACCGAGAGCGATGCGGACCTGTTGGTGTTGCTGCGCGAGCTCGATGATCCGGAGTGGCTGGAGTGGCCGCAGCACTATGACCGTGGCGAGGCCGCTGTCCGCTTCGGTGTTCTGGTGGCCCGGCTCGAAGGTGACTTCGCAGCTCGCTGCGCGGCCGAGCAGGACACCCAGGACTCAAGCGAGTACGGACGCGTCGTCGTGCCCGGGAACGCAACCGTATGCGGCACCCGGATCGTCGTCTGCGTGAGCAAGTTCGGGTCACTGGCTCTCGTCTGCGCCGACAACCCGGGCGCGTTCCTCGGAACGAATGACGCTCAGGACGAGGGTGAGCTGGACGGCGCGGACCTTGCCAAGGTCAACCGGGCGCTGGTCGAGCTTGGCTATGTCGTGGTTGCCGAGGAACTGCTGGAGAGCGACTACGACGGGCCGAGCCGACTGCCCCGGCACATTCAGCGGCCCAGTTGGTCGGATCGCTTCTTTGGCATCTTTTGATGATCACCCCGACAGGGGCAAGCCGGTGCCGGCCAGGCATCCGTCGAGCGCCTCCGGCCTGTACTGCAACATCCGGCGGACAGGTTGCCGATGTCGCGTTTGACCAGGGACCTGTTGCCCTCCTGCGGGTTGGGGTCCGGGGCGTATGCCGGTAGCTGGAACACGGTGAGCTATGGGTGATGCCATGGTCAAGTACGTGCTCACCACCGGGGGTGGGTACTTCTTCGTGCCACCGCCCGGCGACGTATGGATGGACGCACTGTTCCAGACTTGAGGAAGCGGGGCGGCTTGCGCACGACGGCGCTGGGATCGAGGAGTCGCCGGTCAGTGACGGCAGTCTGGCCGACCTCCTGGCTGGACCTGGCCGGGTACGAGCATCCTGAGCGCGGGGCGGGAAGGCTCAGGCGCGCGGCAGTACGCCAAGGAGTGTCGAGGTGAAGGAGGCTCGCAGGGCGTCCCGCAGGTCCAGGTGGAGCACGGCGAGGGCGGGCTCGTCCGCGTAGGCGGCGAGGAGGCTGGGTGGCGGTGGGACGTACGCCGACAGGGCGCCCGCCGAGACCAGGCTCATCAGGCAGAACAGCTGCGCGTCGTCGCCGAGTTCGGGCACGTGGCGGCGCACGAGCTCGACCATGGCCGCGAGCCGGGTGAGGGAGGAGCGCTTGTGGCGCTTGACCACCTCGACCGAGACGTTGTGTTCAAGGACGCCGCCCTGCGCGCCGAAGAGGTCGCACAGCACCACCCGGTCCGCCAGTGACCGGCTGAGGATCTCGGCCAGCTGACCGGCTCGCACGTCCGGTGACGCGTGCGCCTCGATGCCCTCGGCCAGCTCACTCTCCAGCTCGGCCAGCCAGTTCCCCAGGAAGTCGTCCAGCAGTTCCAGCAGTACCGCCTCACGTGACTCGAAGTAGCGCAGGACGTTCGACTTGGCCAGGCCCACCCGTCGGCTGAGCTCGTTGAGGCTCACCTCGGCCACCGGCATCTCGTCGAGCATCGCCGCCGCCGTGTCCAGGATCGCCCGGCGGCGGATCTCCCGCTGCTCCTCGCTTCGCGCCCGCTGGAATGTCACGCCCCCAGCCTAGCTTAAAGACCACCGGTCCCTTGACAGTAGACCGCCGGTCTCTTACGTTTGTTGTTAACAGACCGATGGTTTTTTAGGAGTCAGTGATGAGTGCCGACTGGACCGAGCAGCACATTCCCGACCAGCACGGCCGGGTGGCGATCGTGACCGGCGCCAACACCGGGCTGGGCTTCGAGACCGCCCGGATGCTCGCCGAGCGCGGGGCGGCGGTGGTCCTGGCCGTCCGCGACGTCGAGAAGGGCAAGCGGGCAGCCGGCCGCATCACCGGCGACGTCACCGTCCAGGCCCTCGACCTGACCTCCCTGGACTCGATCCGGTCCGCAGCGGCCGACCTGCGTACCGCCCACCCGCGCATCGACCTTCTGATCAACAACGCGGGCGTGATGTACACCCCGAAGCAGACCACCGCCGACGGCTTCGAGCTGCAGTTCGGCACCAACCACCTCGGCCACTTCGCCCTGACCGGCCTGCTGCTGGACCGGCTCCTGCCCGTCCCCGGCTCCCGCGTCGTCACGGTCAGCAGCACCGGCCACCGCATCCGGGCCGCCATCCACTTCGACGACCTCCAGTGGGAGCGCTCGTACAGCCGCACCGCCGCCTACGGCCAGGCCAAACTCGCCAACCTGATGTTCACGTACGAACTGCAACGCCGACTCGCACCGCACGGCACCACGGTCGCGGTGGCGGCCCACCCCGGCGTGTCCAACACCGAACTCACCCGCAACACCCCCGCTGCGCTTCGGGTGCCCGTCACCTGGCTCGCGCCGCTGCTCACCCAAAAGGCCGAGATGGGCGCCCTGCCCACCCTGCGCGCCGCCACCGACCCCGCCGTCATCGGCGGCCAGTACTACGGCCCCGCCGGCCGGGGCGAGATCCGCGGCTACCCGAAGCTGGTCGCCTCCAGCCCCGATTCCCACGACCGGGCCGTCCAGCAGCGCCTGTGGACCGTCTCCGAGGAGCTCACCGGGGTCACGTTCTCAGTGTGACTCCACGTGTGACTCCACAGCGGCGGGATTCCTGAGGCCGCAACCGGAGTCCCGGCTTCTGCGAACCGAGGGTGTCGGTGCCGTCCTGAACGTCCCGTCCATCGAGCAGCTATGAGACAGGATGAGTCAGGACAGTCCTCCCGACACCAGAGGTTGAGTGTGAGTGTGTTCTCCCGAGGGCGGCGCTGGGCGCGGACTGCGGGCGGCGTCAGGGACGTCCATCTGCTGCTGGCCGCCGGTATCGCCACGGTGCTGGTCACCAGGTCGTACCTGGCCGCGACGGGCTATCCGCAAGTAGGGAACGGCACCCTCCACATCGCCCACGCACTGTGGGGCGGAATGCTCATGCTCGCCGGGCTGCTGACGGCCCTGATGTTCACGGACACGGCCGCCCGTACGTGGACCGCGCTGCTCGGCGGTGTCGGGTTCGGCCTCTTCGTGGACGAGGTCGGCAAGTTCATCACTCAGAAGAACGACTACTTCTTCCGGCCCGCAGCCGCGATCATCTATCTCCTGTTCGCCGGCTTGCTGCTGCTGGCGGCCCAGGTACGCGACACAGGTGCCGCACGGGCCGGAAGAGACATCGCAGGCGCCGCAGCCGTGGCTGCGGCCGGGCTGAGCTCCGGTCTGACCCCGGCCAGGCGGGCCTCGGCACAGAGGATCCTGGACGGCCAGGAGGGAGAAACTGCGCAACTGGTCCAGCAGCTCCTTGACGCCGCCCCCGCCCGTCCCCAGCGCTGGTCGGTGCAGCCGCTGGTTCGACGACTGGCAGGCGTGACAGCGTGGTTGGCCGGACAAGGCTGGTTCATCGTGCTCGTCTTCGGGCTGTTCGTGTTCTCCCGCCTGATCGCCGCCACGGTGTTCGTCGACCAGGCTCTGCCCGTGATTGCCGGCCATGCACCACCGCCAGGGCATCAGGCCGAGGCCGTGATCGCGAGCGCCGTCACCCGCACGTTGGAGGCCGTCATCGTGGTGGTCGGTGCCGTGCGATGGCGCAGCAGTCGCCAGGCCGCCTACGGGTGGTTCACGACGGCGCTGCTCTTCAACCTGTTCGTCACGCAGATCTTCAACTTCACCGACAGCCAGTTCGGCGCCCTCGCCGAGCTTCCGTTCCTCCTGCTCGTTCTCGCCATGCTGACCTATCACCGGCAACGGGCGCGTGCCTAGAATCCCGGCGTGAATCACAGCGCGCACGCCATACAGATCAGGCGGGGAAGCCCTGCCGACGCACCCATCGTTCTCGACATGCTCGACGCCGCCGTGGCCTGGATGAACGCGCGCGGCAACACCCAGCAATGGGGCACGAAGCCGTACTCCCAGATCCCCGGCGGGCCTGAGCGGGTCGAGCGGTACACGACCGTGAACGACTCGTACATCGCGGAGTTGGACGGCACGCCCGTCGGCACCCTCGTCCTGGACTCCGGTCCCAATCCACAGGTGCCGATCCCCACGGCCGACGAGCCGGAGCGCTACATCCGGCTCCTGGTCAGCGATCGAAAGCACGCCGGACAGGGCATCGGCGCGGTACTGCTGGCCCATGCCGTCGAGGAAGCCCGTCGGGCCGGTGTGGGGCTGCTGCGGGTCGACTGCTGGGCGGGTGGCGGAGGCGAGCTGGTGGCGTACTACGAGCGCAACGGGTTCACCGCCACGGAACCCTTCCTGGCCGGGACCTGGCCGGGGCAGGTGCTGGCCAGGCGGGTCGACTGACGGCCCTCAGCCGGAGCAGGGGACTGGCGCGCGCCCTCAGTCGGGCAGCGCCACCGTGAGGTCCACCTCCACGAGCTGGCCCGTGAAGCCGAGTTGGGCGACGCCCAGCAGGGTGCTGGCAGTGGTGAACGCCGGGCCGAGAGGCGAGTCGGTCAGCCGCTGCCAGGCCGCTCCCAGGGCGGGCTGCTCGTCGCTGCGTACGTAGATCACCGAACGGACGACGTCGAGCGGCCCGGCGCCCACCGCCGCCAGCGCGGTCATCGCGTTCGCGGCCACCTGGTCGATCTGCCGCTCCAGGTCCCCCTCCCCGACGAGCGCACCGCTGCCGTCGAGCGGGCACTGTCCGGCGAGATAGGCCGTCCGGCCGGTCTCGACGACGGTGATGTGGTGATAGCCGGGCGTCTCGTGCAGGGGAGCGGGATTGATGCGCGTGATCTTGGTCTTCGCAGTAGTCATGCGTACGAGTCTGACGGGCTCGGCTGCCGGACCGCACCGGCATTTACGCCCATGCGGTCCGGTCGGCCTCAGGCGGGTGTCAGCTGGTGGCTCTCGGATGCGCAGGAGTCGCACAGACCGGGCTCGGATGCCCTGAACGCGCGGTCGCAGTCGTCGCAGTTCTGGAGCGGTACGGCACGGTAGGCGGCCGGGAGCGAGCGCCCTGACGGGAGGAGCGCGGTGAGCCGGTGCCGCAGCAGCTTCGCCGGGAACCTCAGCGGCCGGGGAAGGTCCGCCGTGAGCGCGTGACGTACGGCAGCGGGGGAGGCGCCCCGCTCGAACCACGCCGCCACGGCAGGCATCAGCTGCTCGATATCGGCCTCGGTCAGGACCAGTTGGGCGTCCTGGTCACGCAGCCCGACGAGCAGATCCGCGGCCGCGTGCAGCAGCTGCGGCCTGGGGTTGTGCGGCCTCGGCAAGGGAGGCGGCGGGGGCTTCTGAGCCGTGGGTACGGGGACGAGCCGGGGCGCGACTGCGACTGCCTCTGCCTCTGCGGGCTGCGGCGGTACGGGCGGCGGGGGCGGGGATGCCGGTGTTACGGGCGGCGCGGAGTCCGGTGCGGGGCGCCTTCGCTGCCGTTCCTTGCCGTGTGCGGCGGCCTGCGGGTGGTTGTAGGACACCGTGCGCGTGTGCACCCGGCCGTCACGCCCGTGCACCCGCGTCCGCTTCAGGTAGCCGTGCTCTTCCAGCTCACGCAGGGCGGCGGCGATGCGCTGCTCGCTCTCGGGGAACCGCTCCACCAGGTGCTTGATGCCGACCTTCGCTCCGGGCGGCAGCGACTGGATGTGCACGGCCAGACCGATCGCGGTGAGCGAGAGCTCGGCGTGCTGGCTGAGGTGATTGCCCACGACCGTGAAGCCGCTGGTGTGCCGAATGTTGACATGCACCACACCGGAGGACGGGGCTGAAGGGGGCGCGATAATCTGGCGAGCAGCCATCGGGAAGGTCTCTGCTTCCTGGTTGGTCAGGCCCTCGTTCGGGATTGGCGTCCCGGCGGGGGTCGTCTCATTTCTGAAGTTTGGTGCGGCGAGCATATGCCAGGCAACCCGGTCCAAATCCAGCCCAGTTGGCAAACCTCACCCGTGCGGGTGACGGGTCCGCCGGGTGGGTTGGGTTGGTGAAAATTTCTTTCCCCAAGTGCTTTAAAGCCTTTTACGTCGTGGGCCGCCGCGACGTGGCCATCCGGGTCGCGGCCGCCCGGGTCGCGCCCACCCGCGACCCGGTGCTGATCAGGCCTTTTGGGCGTATGCGACGAAGGTGGACCAGGCGGTCGGGGTGACGTCGAAGTGGGGGCGCTGGGTGTTCTTGGAGTCGCGGACGTGGATGGTGGTGGGGGAGGTGGCGACCTCGATGCACTCGCCGCCACCGCCGCTGCTGTAACTGGACTTCCGCCAGTCGTAGGCGACCTCGACGCAGGTTCCGCCCTCGCCGCCGCTGTAACTGCTCTTGAACCAGTGCAGTTGCTCGGTGTTCATCGCTCTCCCAGCATCTTCTCGATCAGCGTCAGGGACTCCCTCGGGGTGAGAGCCTGCGCTCGCATAATCCCATAGCGCTCGTTGACCACGCGGACCTCGTCCGGGTCAGTGATGAGGCGGGCGTGACCTTGAACTTCGGTGTAGGCGACTTCGTTTCGGCCCTTGGGCGTCAGCAGTGTGAAGGGCCCATCCATAGAAGGGTGCTCCTCGCGCTCGGTCGGCATCACTTGCAGCTCGACCGTTCTCATGAGGCCTACTTGGCACAGGCGGCGCAGTTGATTGAGGTGAACGGTTCGACCGCCGATCGGTCGTTGCAGTACTGCTTCTTCCAGGACGAAGCTGAAGGTCGGCGCAGGCCAGCGCTCGAAGATCGACTGACGAGCAAGTCGGTCGGCGACACGCTTCTCGACGGTCTCTTCGTTCAGGAGGGGACGGCGCCGGGTGAAGATCGCCCGGGCGTACTCCTCGGTTTGGAGCAAGCCGGGGACAGCCTGATTGCTGTACTCGTGCAGCGCAACCGCCTCCGCCTCCGCCCGCGCATAGTCCCGGAACCAGTCCGGGTGCCGCGTCCGGGACCGGGTCAGCGCGTCCCGTACCTCTTCCATGGCGGCCACCAGTACGCCGCCCGCGTTCAGGACCTCGTCGGCGCGGACCAGGAAGTCCGGTTGAGGTGTGCGTACGCCCCGTTCCATCGCGGAGATCAGGTCCTCGCCGCAATGGGTTGCCGTGGCCAGGTCCCGCTGGCTCATTCCCGCGCGCTCGCGCAGGACCTTGATCTGTCTCCCCAGCGCCCTGAACAGGTGCGCCGTGCCGTCCGACTCGGCCGGTCGCTCCGGTCGTTCTTCCCGTTGCGCGTTCGCCATCTGCCCCGTACCGCCTCTGTCCGTCCGGTCACGGCCCGACACCCGTACAGCCGGACAGGCGCGTCCGTACAGCTTCCCGGAGTCGTGGTGTCACTCCTGGTCAGCGTACGAGCACGCGGCCACGCTGAGTCACATGAACGCCGAAATCACCCTTGTGGACGCCGAGTTCGTCCAACGTTTCAGCTCTACCCGCCGTGGCGCGCGGCTCGCCCGTCGGCTGGCTGTGCACCAGCTGGACGAGTGGGGCGTGCCGTACGGGAGCGAGCTGTCCGACGACGTGGCGGTGGTCGTGGCCGAGCTGGCGGCCAACGCGGTCCTGCACGGGTACGTGACGGGGCGGGACTTCGAGCTGCGGTTGTCGATGCCGACCGGTGCGGGCGGAGTCCGCGTCGAGGTGTCGGACGCGCGAGGGGAGCGGCGGCCGGAAGTGCGTGCGGGTGAGGGCGGTGCCGAGGCGGGCTACGGCCTCCGGCTCGTCGCGGGCCTGGCGGCGAACTGGGGTGTGGCGGAGCGTGTGGTCGGCAAGACGGTGTGGGCCGAGGTCGGGGTGGTGGACGGGGATAGCGAGGAGGGCCGCCGAAGGGGCGATTATGGTGTTAGCTTTGCCCGCCAGGTCTTGACATGAACACTTGATCCAGGGGGCGCATGCGGCAGTCAGCGCGGAGTCGGATGGCGATGCGAACGGTGGCGGGGGCCATGACAGTGCTCTTCGCCGTGGGCTGTTCGGCGAGCGTGGGCTCGAAGGTCGTGAAGAAGGACGAGGTCGAGAAGCAGGCCTCGGCGGCCCTGAGCAAGAAGGTCGGCCGGGACCCGGACTCCGTCAGCTGCAAGGACGACCTCAAGGCCGAGGTGGGCGAGACGGTGCGCTGCACGCTCACCGCGGGCGGTACGAAGCTGGGCATGACGGCCACCGCGAAGTCCGTCGACGGCGACAACGTCAAGATGGACTTCAAGGTCGACGACGCCCCCGCTGCCGGCGGCTCCGCCGACCCGTCACCCGGCAACTCGGTGGATCCCGCGCCCAGTGACTCCGCCCAGCCCACCGATGCGGCCAGCCCCGGTGTCGGTGGCGGGGAGCCGTCGGTGGAGAAGGCCGAGGTCGCCCGTCAGGGCAAGGCCGCCCTGACAGCGCAGGCGGGCAAGGCGCCCGACGCTTTCTCCTGCAAGGAGAATCTGCCGGCCCGCGTGAACGCCACGGTCCGCTGCCAGTTGGCGTCGGACGGCAAGCTGTACGGCGTGACGGTCACCGCGACGTCCGTCATCGGCGGCAAGGTCAAGATGAACTTCAAGGTCGACAGCACCCCGAACGGCTGACCCGGGGAACTGAACCCGGGCGGGGCGTGAAATCGCCCGCGCCCGGGGGCGGGCGCTGCTAGCTTGCGGCCGTGGACCACTTCTCACTCTCCTGGACAGCACTGCGCGCAGCAGTGGCCGAACTCGCGGACGAGGACTTCGCCCGGCCGTCCGGCTGTGCCGGCTGGCTCGTGCGGGACCTGGTCTGCCATCTGGTCATCGACGCCCAGGACGTCCTGATCACGCTCGCCACCCCCGCCGAGACGGAGCCGACCCGGGACGCGGTGACGTACTGGGAGGTCGCGGACACGCCTCCCACCGGCGACGACCCACTCGACGCGCTGACCGTCCGGCTGGCGGCCGCGTACGGCGAACCGTGGCTGCTCAAGTTCCACTTCGACGACGTCGGCTCGGCCGCCGGCCGCGCGGCCGGGCTCGCCGCGCCGGGCCTCCGGGTCAGTACCCGCGACGAGGTGTACACCGTGACGGACTACCTCTCGGTGTACGTCCTGGAGAGCACGCTGCACCACCTCGACCTGATCGCCCACCTTCCGGACGCGGCGGATCCGCCCGCGGAGGGGCTGGCGCGGGCGCGCGAGCTGCTGAGTGCGATTGCCGGTACGGAGTTTCCGGCGTCGTTCTCCGACAAGGACGCGCTCCTCGTCGGCACCGGCCGGCGCCGCCCGACGGAGGCCGAGACGGCCGAACTCGGCGAGTTCGCCGGGAGGCTCCCTCTGATCATCGGCTGACGGGCCGCCTGGCGGGCCGCCTCACCCCTCTCCTATTTCGCTACGGCCGTTGCGTAATGCGGCCGGTGGCGCTACTTTCGTTTTACGAAACGACCGTAGCGATAAGGGGTGGGCCGGACTCATGGAACTGGAACCGGAACCGATGGTCCGGCGTGGCCGTCCGCGCAGCGAGGCGGCGGACGGCCGTATCGCCGATGCGGCAAGGGAGTTGCTGCTCGACCGCGGCTACGACCAGTTCTCGGTCGACGAGGTCGCGGTGCGGGCCGGGGTCGCGAAGACCACGCTGTACCGGCGCTGGCCCACCAAGGATCACCTTGTCGTCGCCGTGGTGGCGCGGATGCAGGACGACGTGCCCGTCGAGTACCGGGGCGACGTCCGAGCGGACCTCACCCGCTACCTCAACGCGATCGTCGACGGTCTGCACCGGATGAGGCTGGCCGGGCGTCCCTCGACGTCGGGCGACTCGTCAGCGGGGGTGGTCGCCGAGGTGGCGGCCGCGGCTGCGCGCCACGCGGATATCGGTGCCGCCGTCCATGCCATGTTCCTGCGGCGCAACGTGCTGGTTCTCCGGTTGATCGAACAGGCGCGGGATGCCGGTGAGTTGTCGGACGGCGTCGATGCCGAGGTCCTCTTCGACCAGTTGGCCGGGGCCCTGTATTACCGGCTGCTCATTACCGGGGCCCCCATCGATGCGGCGTACGTCGACCGGCTCGTGGCCGGTGCGCTGCGAGGCACGTCCGCCTGAAGCCCCGTATCCCGCATCACGTGTCCCATGTCCCGTGTCCCGTATCCCGATGTGAGAGGAAGACCGATGATGGACACCGTATTACCGCACTCCGCCAGTGACGCTCCTCCGGAGCCGGCGGCGAAAGCGTCCGCTCCCGCTCGACGCCGCAAGCGGCGGCGGGTGCTGCTCGGGGCCGGGGCTGCCCTGATCGCACTGCTCGCCGGATACACCGGCTGGACCAACACCCACCCGGTCCGGCTGGAGGCCTCCATCGAGATCGAGGCCTCGCCCGACGAGGTCTGGCAGGTGCTGACCGACCTGCCCGCCTACAAGCAGTGGAACCCGTTCATGACGTCGTCGAAGGTGACCTCGGACGGTGGCCGCCTCGAAGTGGGCGCGACTCTGCGCAACGTGCTCCACGACAGGACCGGCGACATGGTCTTCGAGCCCGAACTCCTGACCGTGGCACCGGGCCGGGAGCTCCGGTGGCTCGGGAAGGTGGGGCCCGGCTGGATCGCGGACGGGGAGCACCGGTTCGTGATCGAGAGGCTCGGCGCGCATCGTGTCCGCCTGACACAGAGCGAGAGCTTCACCGGGGTCGCGGTCCCGTTCGTCTCGTCGCAGCTGCGCTCCGACACGCTCCCGCAGTTCCATGCGATGAACGAGGCGCTGTCCCGGCGGGTGGAGCAGGTGCGTCGCGACTGAGCGGTGGCCGGTCGAGTGTCAGCCGACTCGTCCCACGTGGATCACGATGATGGTGACCTGGGCGTCCTCGATTTCGTACAGCACCCGGTAGCGCCCGACGTGGACGCGTCGCAGCGTGGGGGAGCCGTAAGGCATTGCCCCTTCGGGGAGCGGGTTCTCGGCGAGCAGGTCGACGGCATCCATGAGCAGGCGCAGGCCGTCGGGGTCGTCTTTGAGGAACCGGGCAGCCTGGTCGATGGCGCGCTCGTCCCACGTGATCAGGTGTGTCAACGCTGCTCCAGGCCGAGCCGTGCGCGTACCTGGTCATGAGGAACTGTTTCGACGCTGCCGGAGGCCTGGCGGGCCTGGTACTGGGCGAGAGCCAGTGCGTCTTCCAGCTCTGCCAGTTCCTGTGGGTTGATCAGTATGGCCGCAGGCTGGCCGTGGTCGGTGATCGTGATGCGCTCGCGCGCGTTCGACGTCCTGCGCACGAGAGAGCCGAAGCGGGCGCGGGCCTCAGTGATCGGCCAAGTGTCACTCATGTAATGAAGTGTACAGTTGGCGCCAGTTCTGTCCAGTTGACGGAGTAGTCGAAGGGCCGTGAAATGTCGGTGCCGTCCCTGCTCCAGGGGCGGGGGCCACGGAGGGTGCGCATGTACGACGTCAGCGGTTTCGGGGACATCTCACCGACCACGCTCGCCGATCTGCTCGGACGCGAGCAGGTCATGGACATCGGTATTCGACCGCTCTGGCCGTCGAAGCAGCGGGTCGCCGGGCCGGCGTTCACCGTGCGGTGCCCTCCGGGGGACAACCTGATGCTGCACGCGGCCATTCATCGCGCCGAGCCCGGATCGGTCATCGTCGTCGAAGCGGGGGACGTGGACTACGCGTTGGCCGGCGGGAACGTGTGTGCCGTGGCTCAGCGGCGGGGCATCGCGGCGTTCGTGATGGACGGGGTCATCAGGGACCTCGCCGAGGTGCGGGAGATGGGCTTTCCCGTCTTCGCCCGGGGCGTCATCCCCGTCCCGGGTACGAAGAAGGCCGTGACGCCGCTCAACGAACCCGTGCGGTGCGGCGGGGTGACCGTCCGGGCCGGGGACATCGTGGTGGCCGACGAGGAGGGTGTCGTCGTCACGCCGGCTGCGGTGCGGGAGCAGGTACTGCTCGACGCCCGTGCGAAGGCGGCCAAGGAGGCTGCCGAGACCCTCGACGCGTGGGAGGCGGCGCACCGCGCCCGTATCGACAAGATCCTCGCGGACAACGGTGCCGCTGCCGGCTAGCCCGGTGCCACCTTCCACCGGGCCGGTGCGCTGCCCGCCCAGCCCGTGCGGCGTTTGAGCACGGAACCCTTGGACGGGTGGGCGGTGCGATGAGGTGGCCGGTCACCTCGGCGGGGGTTCCGTCCTCAAACGCCGGACGGGCTGGTTGGGCCGCCGGACGGGCTGGGTTGGTCGCCGGACGGGCTGGGGACGACCTGCCGACCCGCGCGGGTCACAGCGCCCGCAGCGCCCTCGGGCGGGGTGGCGTCGGGGACTTGTTCAGGAGGGCCGGGAGCTCCGTCAGGGCGTTGATGCGGAAGTCCGCCGTGTCGACCACGTCCGGGTGATCCGCCCACCAGTGCCCGAACGCTCCGCGCCGGATGTGCGCGGCCGTCAGCCCGGAGGACTTGGCCGGGAACAGGTCGTTGGCCGGGTGGTCGCCCACGTACAGGGTTTCCTGCGGGGTCGCCCCGGACACCTCCAGTACGCGGGCGAAGAACTCCGGGTCCGGCTTGGCCACGCCCCACTCGTCCGAGGTGACGACCAGGTCCGCCGGCAGGTCCAGCGCGCGCAGCAGTTCGCCGGCCCGCACCGTGCCGTTTCCGGCGACCACGACCCGTACGCCCAGGGTGCGCAGTTCGGCGAGGGCGGGCCGTACGTCCTGGTAGAGGTCCGACTCGTCGAGGTGCTCGCCGCGCCCCGCCGCGGCCCGCGCCAGCGAGGCCTCGTTGACGTCTATGTCGGGGCGCAGGATGCTCAGCGCGTCGGCGTCGTCCCGCCCCTGGACGACCGCGGCCCCGACCAGCGCACTCAGGGTGTGCGGCGGGACGCCGAGCCAGTTGGCCCAGGACGCCCAGTAGCGGTCGTCGCGGATGAGTGTCTCGCCGATGTCGAAGACGATCGTTTCCATCACCGTGCCGAGCCTACGGGCCGAGTCTGCGGGGAGCGGGCCGCCGCGCGGCCCGGGGCGGCAGGGGCGCGGGTGACCTGCGGAAGATCCGGCCGGCCACCGGCCGGCTACTCGCTCGTATGCTCGGTTCATGACCGATCCTCAGCGCGGACGCCCCACCACCAACTCCATGCGACGTGCCCTCAAGCGTGCCAGAGACGGTGTCGCCCTCGACGTGACCGAGGCCGCCGTCCTGCTCCAGGCGCGCGGTGACGACCTGACGGATCTCGCCGGCTCGGCCGCGCGGGTGCGTGACGCGGGCCTGGAGGCCGCGGGCAGGCCGGGCGTCATCACGTACTCCCGCAAAGTCTTCATCCCCCTGACCCGGCTCTGCCGCGACAAGTGCCACTACTGCACCTTCGTCACCGTGCCCGGCAAGCTCCGGCGCGAGGGCCACGGCATGTTCCTGTCGCCGGACGAGGTCCTCGACATCGCCCGCAAGGGCGCGGAGATGGGCTGCAAGGAAGCGCTGTTCACGCTGGGCGACCGGCCCGAGGACCGGTGGCCCGAGGCGCGTGAGTGGCTGGAGGCCGAGGGGTACGACGACACGCTCGCGTACGTACGGGCCATGGCGATCCGGGTGCTTGAGGAGACCGGGCTGCTGCCCCACCTCAACCCGGGCGTCATGACCTGGACCGACCTCCAGCGGCTCAAGCCCGTCGCCCCGTCGATGGGGATGATGCTGGAGACCACCGCGACCCGGCTGTGGTCCGAGCCCGGCGGCCCGCACCACGGCTCCCCGGACAAGGAGCCGGCCGTACGGCTGCGCGTCCTGGAGGACGCCGGCCGGTCCAACGTCCCGTTCACCACCGGCGTCCTCATCGGGATCGGCGAGTCGTACGAGGAGCGTGCCGACTCCCTCTTCGAGCTGCGCAAGACCGCCCGCGCCTACCACGGCATCCAGGAAGTCATCGTCCAGAACTTCCGTGCCAAGCCCGACACCGCGATGCGTGGCATGCCGGACGCGGAGCTGGAGGAGCTGGCCGCCGCCATCGCCGTCGCCCGGCACATCCTCGGCCCGTCCGCCCGGATCCAGGCCCCGCCGAACCTCGTCGACGCCGAGTACGCCCTGCTCATCGGCGCCGGGATCGACGACTGGGGCGGTGTCTCGCCGCTCACGCCCGACCATGTGAACCCCGAGCGTCCCTGGCCGCACATCGACGAGCTGGCGGCGAAGACCGCCGAGAGCGGCTTCGTGCTGCGCGAACGGCTCACCATCTACCCGGAGTTCATCCAGCGCGGCGAGCCCTGGCTCGACCCGCGTCTGCTGCCGCACGTCCGCGCCCTCGCCGACCCGGAGACCGGGCTCGCGAAGGAGGGGACGATCCCCGCCGGGCTGCCCTGGCAGGAGCCGGACGAGGGATTCAGCTCCTTCGGCCGCACCGATCTGCACCACACCATCGACACGGAGGGCCGCACCGGCGACCGCCGCGACGACTTCGACGACGTCTACGGGGACTGGGAGGCGCTCCGCGAGGCCGCGGCGCCCGGCATGGTCCCGTCCCGTATCGACGGGGACGTCCGCGAGGCGCTGAGCCAGGCCGCCGACGACCCGACGAAGCTCACCGACGAGCAGGCCCTCGCCCTGCTGCACGCGGACGGTCCGGCGCTGGACGAGCTGTGCCGGATCGCCGACACGCTGCGCCGGGACGTGGTCGGTGACGACGTCACCTACATCGTCACGCGCAACATCAACTTCACCAACGTCTGCTACACCGGCTGCCGTTTCTGCGCCTTCGCCCAGCGGCGCACCGACGCCGACGCGTACACCCTCTCCCTGGACCAGGTCGCCGACCGTGCCGCGCAGGCGTGGGACGTCGGCGCGGTCGAGGTCTGCATGCAGGGCGGCATCCACCCGGACCTGCCCGGCACCGCGTACTTCGACATCGCGCGGGCGGTGAAGGAACGCGTGCCCGGCATGCACGTGCACGCGTTCTCGCCGATGGAGGTCGTCAACGGCGCGACCCGTACGGGGATGTCCATCCGGGACTGGCTGACCGCCGCGAAGGAGGCCGGACTCGACTCGATCCCGGGCACGGCGGCGGAGATCCTGGACGACGAGGTCCGCTGGGTCCTCACCAAGGGCAAGCTGCCCACGGCGACCTGGCTGGAGGTCATCAAGACCGCTCACGAGGTGGGTCTGCGCTCCTCGTCCACGATGATGTACGGCCATGTCGACCAGCCCCGGCACTGGCTGGGCCACCTGCGGACCCTGGCCGCGCTGCAGCAGGAGACCGGCGGCCTCACCGAGTTCGTGACGCTGCCGTTCATCCACACCAACGCCCCCGTCTACCTGGCCGGCATCGCCCGCCCCGGCCCGACCGACCGAGACAACCGCGCCGTCACCGCGATGGCCCGGCTCCTCCTCCACCCGCACATCACCAACATCCAGACCAGCTGGGTGAAGCTGGGTACCGAGGGCGCGGCCGAAATGCTCCGCTCGGGCGCGAACGACCTGGGCGGCACGCTGATGGAGGAGACCATCTCCCGGATGGCCGGGTCGAGTTACGGCTCGTACAAGTCCGTGCAGGACCTGGTCGCGGTGGCCGAGGCGGCCGGGCGCCCGGCGAAGCCGCGTACGACGCTGTACGGGGAGGTGCCGCAGGAGCGGGTGACGGCGGCCGCCGCCTCGGACGGGCATCTGCCGGAGCTGCTGCCGGTGCTGCCGCAGTAGCGGAGCACGGAGCACGGAGCACGGACAGCTTCCGGAGTCGCCCGGTCGGACTCCGGAAGCGGGTGCCCTCAACTGCCGTTCCGGCTATGTCACTCACATGGGTGAGCTGACCCTTCGGGCCGGTCTGGACGAGATCTGCGGACATATGCTCCCGGCAAGAACGAGCCTGTTGCCCTGGGTACTTGGGGCGTCAAGCCACTCCGAGGAGTCCCGCATGGTCAGTTCGCCCCATGAGGCGATGCACCGCATCTTCCAGGAACACCCGGGCCTGTTCTCCCGTGTCTCGGAAGTACTGGGGATCACGATCTCCCCACCCGTCTCGGTCACCGTGATGCCCACCGACCTGACCGAGAACCGCCCGCTCGAACGACGTGTGGACACCCTGCTGCGGCTTGACACGGAGAACGATGAGCCGCTGCTGCTGGCCATCGAGGCCCAAGGGAAGAAGGACACGGACAAGCCGGCGAGCTGGGCGTATTACCTGTCCTACCTGTACACGAAATACCGGCTCCCGCCGCTGCTGCTGGTCGTCTGCCAGGACCGTGCAACCGCGGAATGGGCCTCCCTCCCGGTCGCCATCGGGCCCCGTCAGTGGCCCGCGCTCACCCTGCGCCCGCTCGTCGCGGGCCCGCACAACATGCCGGTGATCACCAATGTCGCCGAGGCCCGCAAGGATCTGGCGCTCACCACGCTGGCGGCGATCACACATGCCGCCGATCCGGACATCGGTGCCATACTGAAAACGCTGTCAGCCGCTCTGCGGGACGTACCGGAAATCATCGCCGATCCCCTTGTCGAACTCACCGCACAGGGCCTGGGCACCCGCCCGGCCGCACATCAGTGGAGGAACCTGGTGGCCGTGGACCTCTCTTTCTACAAGTCCTTCATGGCAGAGGAAATCCGGGACGAGGGCCGGGCGGAGGGCCGGACGGAGGGCCGGACGGAAGGCCGGACGGAAGGCATCGCGCAAGGCATCCTGCTCTTCCTCGCACGAGCCGGCGTCGACGTATCGGACGAGGCGCGTGAACGGATCACCACCTGCGGCGATCTCGACACCCTGAACCGCTGGCTTCTGCGGGCCCCTGCCGCCCGGTCGGCCGAGGACATCTTCGCCGAGGAATAGACGGTTCCTCGGCCTGGGCGGTCCTGAGCGGAAGCGGCCGCGTAGCCCGTAGCCAGAAAGGGCGCATGGCGGCGTCGGGGCGTACTCCTCGTCGGGCAATCATGCCTTGTGCTGGTCGATACGGAACCGGCGCGAACGGAGCTGCCAGACTGGGGCCATGCCGGCCGCAGCCGACCCGCGACGCCAGTCCCTCCAGCAGATCGCCGAGGCCCGCCAAAGCGCCGCCTTCGTCGGACGCACGGCGGAACTCGACCTGTTTCGCCGGAACTTCGGCCAAAGGCCGGCTGGCCCACGGCACCGCTTCGTGTTCCATGTGAGCGGACGCGGGGAGACCTGCCGGCGGATGGGCCGCCTGCAGGAGGCGCTGGCGGCCCCGGACCGTGCGCTGGAGATCGACCCGGAGTACGCGTGGGCCCGGCAGCAGCGGGAGCGGCCGGCGGCGTCGGGTGGTGCGTGAGGACGAGCGGGACGGGCCCCAGCCTCAGCCGAACCGCTGGTGGTCGGCCAGCACGGCCTCGATCACACGCAGTTCGGAGCCGGCCCGTAGCCGGTCCGTGCTGTCGATGAACCCGGTCAGGTTCAGCAGCGCCTTCCACAACGCCCATCCGCGGGCCCGCGCCCAGGTGCCGTCGTCCTGGCCGACCGCGCGCCGGAACGCCTCCCGGCTCTCGCCGGAGAACAGCCCCCACGCGATCACGAGATCGCAGGCCGGGTCGCCGACACCCGACGTACCGAAATCGATGACGGCCGTCAGCTCGCCCTCGGCGACGAGCAGGTTGCCCGAGGCGATGTCGCCGTGGAACCACACGGGCTCCCCGTGCCACTCGGCGGCCAGGGCGGCGTCCCAGACCTCGCGCGCCCGGTCCGTGTCCACCTGGCCCTTCAGCGCGGTCAGGCAGCGCCGGGTCTCCGCGTCGTAGTGGGCGGGCGAGGCGCCCCGGTACCAGCTGTGCTCCCCGGCGAGCGGTCCGCCGGAGGCGTCGCAGCCCTGGAGGGCGCGGACGAAGCCGGCCACCTGGACCGCGAACCCCGCGAGATCGTCAATACGGGCCCGGGCCGCGGTCTCGCCCCGCAGCCAGCCGCGTACGGACCACGGGAAGGGGTAGCCCTCGCCCGGTTCGCCGAGGCCGAGCACCGACGGCACGGCGACGGGGAGCGAGGGGGCCAGGAGCGGCAGCCAGTGGTTCTCCTTCGCCACCGCGGGGACGTAACCCGCGGCGGTCGGCAGCCGGGCCGTCATGGCGTGACCGAGGCGGTAGGTCCGGTTGTCCCAGCCGTCGACCTCCACCGGCGTCACGGGCAGCCCGCTCCACTGCGGGAACTGGGCGTCGATCAGGCGCTTCACGAGCGCCGCGTCGATCCCGGCCCGCCCGTCGGGGCCGATGGGGCCGGCGTGACCGCCGGGGCGTGGGGATTCCATCCTGTGATCCTCGCGCCGGACGGCCGCGCGGCACAACGGAATTTGGCCGGCGCGCGGAGAGTTCCGGACGCAGCGGGAAACCCCGGAGAATGCCGCGCAAAACTGAACCGAACCAGCACTTCGTACATACTGTTCCGCCCCAAGATCCGCGTGGTCGTTCGATTACAGTGCTGCGAGTTACCGCGCAGTCGCACACGGGCGAACCGACAGGGGAGGGGCACGGTGAGCACAGGGACCACAGCTGTCTGGGGCCGTGCCGAACAGCAGGACTTCCGCAGCCGGGTACGCGGCGCGCTGCTCGGCGGAGCCATCGGGGACGCGCTCGGCGCGGGCGTCAGCGAGCTTTCGCTGGAGGAGATCCGCGAGGCCCACGGGGCCGACGCCGTCAGCGACTTCGTCCCGGCCCACGGCGGGCGCGGCTGCGTCACCGCCGTCACCCAGCTCAACCTGTTCACCGTCGACGGGCTGATCCGCGCCCAGGTCCGCCGCGACATCGGTGCCTGGCACCCGCCCACCGATGTGCACCAGGCGCACCTGCGGTGGGCCGCCACCCAGCACGACTGGGGGCCCGACGAACGCCGCAAGGACAACGGCTGGCTCGCCGCCCAGGAATGGCTCTACGCCCGGCGCGCACCCACCCGGGAGTGCCTCAACGGCTTCGGCGACACGGTCATGGGCACCCTGGACCGGCCCAAGAACCCCACCGCGCACGACTCCGCCGCGCTCACCCGCTCCGCCCCCTTCGGGCTGCTCGTCGGCTGGGAGCCGCAGCTGGTGCTCCAGCTGGCCGTCGAGTGCGCGGCCCAGACGCACGGCCACCCCACCGCCCTGCTCTCGGCCGGCGCGCTCGCCGTGATGGTGCACGGGCTGGCGCGCGGCGAGACGCTGGACGGCTCCGTGCAGCACGCGCTCGCCCTGCTCGCCGAGCGGGAGGGCCACCAGCCCGTCACCGAAGCGCTCCAACAGGCCCTCGGCACCGTGCGCCAGGGCATCCCAGGGCCCGCTCTCATCGAGTCGCTGGGCGCCACGGACTCCGCCGAGGAGGTGCTCGCCGTGGCCGTGTACTGCGCACTGGTGGGCGAGGACGTCCGGCACGGGCTGCGGCTGGCCGTGAACCACGGCGGGCCTTCCGCGGCCACCGGGGCCCTGTGCGGGGCGCTGCTCGGCGCGCTGCACGGTGAGACGGCCCTGCCACCGGCCTGGCTCGCCGAGCTGGAGGGCCGGGCGACGCTGCTCGAACTCGCGGACGACTTCGCCATGGAGATGACCCAGGGCCCCGCCCTGCACAGCCCTGCCGCCGTCGCCGCGGGCTGGCTGGCACGCTACCCGCGCGGCTGAACACCCGCGGGGGACAGCTGAGGGGCGGGTCAGGGGGAAGCCGCCGCGTCCCCGTAACCCGCCCCTCAGCTCCGTACAGCAGCCGTAGCCGCAGCCGCAGCCGCAGCCGCAGCCGTCGCCGCGAGCGTCAGTCCTGACCGCTGTTGGCGCTGCCCGCGCTGTCCGTTCCCTTCGCGCCGTCGGTCACCGGCACATCGCCGGAGCCGGCCTGGGCCGGTACCGTCGCGCCGATGCCCGGTCCGTCGCCGTCCGTGTTGATCTGCTCGATGATCGCGTCGCGCTCCGGGGTGTCCTCCGGCTTGATGAAGCCGATGACGATGAAGAGCACCAGCGAGATCGCCAGCGGCAGCGCCACCTGGTACTGCAGCGCCACGTCCGTCTTCGTCGAACCGTCGAAGTTGTAGTTGGTGAAGTAGAACGCCAGCAGACCGGCCGCCCAGCTGACGAGCGCCGCCGTCGGTCCCGACTTACGGAAGCGCCGCAGCAGACCCAGCATGAACGGGATCGCGATCGGGCCCATCAGACCGGCGACCCACTTGATGACGACGGAGATGATGTCCTTGAACGTCGGCGAGTTGATCTGGGTCGCCAGCGCCATCGACAGGCCCAGGAAGCCGAGCGTGGAGAGCCGCGCGGCCAGCAGTCCGGCCCGGCTGCTCCAGCTCCGGGACGCCTTGGAGAAGACCGGGAGGATGTCCCGGGTGAAGACGGCCGCGATGGCGTTGGCGTCCGAGGAGCACATGGCCATCGTGTGCGAGAAGAAGCCGACGACGACCAGGCCCAGCAGACCGTGCGGCAGCAGCTGCTCGGTCATCAGCGCGTAGCTGTCCGAGGCGTCCGGCTTCTCCGCGTGGACGAGCAGCGGGGCGCACCACATCGGGAAGAACAGGACCGTCGGCCAGACGAGCCACAGGATCGCGGAGAGCCGGGCCGAGCGCGTCGCGGATGCGGCGGAGTCCGTGGCCATGTAGCGCTGGGCCTGGTTCCACATGCCGCCGTTGTACTCGAAGGTCTTGATGAACAGGTAGGCCAGCAGGAAGGTCACGGTGTACGGGCCGGCCGTCGGGTCCGTGTGGCCCTCGGGCAGCTTGTCCCAGACCGTCCACAGGGTGCTGAAGCCGTCCAGCTTGCTCATCGCGGTGACGAGCATCGCGATACCGGCGAACAACTGGATGATGAACTGCCCCAGCTCGGTGAGCGCGTCGGCCCACAGGCCGCCGACCGTGCAGTAGATGGCCGTGATGAGACCGGTGATGAAGATGCCCTGGGTCAGGGTGATGCCCGTGAAGACGGAGAGCAGGGTGGCGATGGCCGCCCACTTGGCGCCGACGTCCACGATTTTCAGCAGCAGACCGGACCAGGCGAGTGCCTGCTGGGTCTGGATGTTGTAGCGGTTCTTCAGGTATTCGAGCGGCGAGGCGACGTGCAGCCGCGAGCGCAGCCGGTTGAGCCGGGGGGCGAAGAGCTTGGCGCCGAGCCCGATACCGATGGCGATCGGCAGTGACCACGTGACGAAGGACGTGACACCGTACTGGTAGGCGATACCGGCGTAGCCGGTGAACATCACGGCGCTGTAGCCGGACATGTGGTGCGAGATGCCGGACAGCCACCACGGCATCTTCCCGCCGGCCGTGAAGAAGTCGCTGACATTGTCGACACGCTTGTGGGACCAGAGCCCGATCGCGATCATCACGCCGAAGTAGCCGATGAGCACGACCCAGTCGAGACTGTTCATGTGCCCCCTCCTGGGGTCCGCCTTGTGAACGGGTACGCACTTCGTCAGTACGGCCGCTCAGCGGGGCCCCCGTGCGGGAGCGGGGACATCGGGGATTGAACCGCCTGTTCGGTGCCTCGGTCAAGGTCTCTGGCGGTCAGGGATGTGAACGCGGATCAGCAAGCCGAACGATTTTACTGCTTCTTGACTCGTGGGGGCGTTGTCGCGAACGTGACGGCGGCCACACGATGAGCAGGCACTTCGTCAGGCTGTGCAGAAGAACGAGGGAACGCCCACAAGGGCCGAAGAGCGCAGAAAGACCGCACGGGATGCGGGTCCCGTGCGGCCGAGAAGGAGGAGACCTCTGTACGAGAGCGTCAGCGCATCAGCTCGCCGGCGTTGACCAGCAGGGACTGCCCGGTGATCGCCCGGGCCCGGTCGGAGGCCAGGAACACCGCGGCCTCCGCCACGTCGCCGTCCGTGGCCAGCTCCGGAAGCGCCATGCGCTCGGAGAGTCTCCCCAGTACCTCGGCCTCGGGCACGCCCTCGGTGTGCGCGGTGAACTGCACGTAGGCCTGCACCGGCGGCCCCCACATCCAGCCCGGCAGCACCGTGTTCACCCGGATCCGGTCCGGGCCGAACTCCCGGGCCATGGAGTACATCGCGGAGGTCAGCGCACCCTTGGACGCCGCGTACGCCGCCTGCCGCACCTGGGACGGGGCGGCCACCGCGGACTGCGTGCCGATGACGACGACCGATCCGCCCCGCTCCTTCAGGGCGGGCAGACAGGCCCGCGTCATCCGCAGGGTGCCGAGCAGATTGACGTCGATGACCGACTTCCAAGTGTCCAGATCGGCGTCCTCGACCCCGCCGAAGTAGCTGTCCCAGGCGGCGACATGGACCACCGCGTCGATCCGCCCGAATCGCTCGACGGCCAGCGCCGCGAGCGCCTCGCACTGCGCCTCGTCGGTGATGTCGGTGGCCAGATGCGCCGTGTGGAGCCCCTCGGGATCGATCTCGGCGGCCGACTTGGCGAGATTGGCCGCGGTGCGCGCCCCGAGGACCGCGCGGCCGCCGTCGCGCACGACCGTGGCCGCGATCTGATGCCCGAGCCCGGCGCCCACCCCGGAAACGATGACGGTCTTCCCCGTGAGCAACATCGGTGCCTCCCGGCTCTGGCAGTTCTTCTGACGGGGCGTCAGAGTAGGTGCCTCCGGCGGAGTACGGAAGGGGAACGGCATGAGCGAGAGCGATGGGACACGCAGCGACACGTACGCCGAACTGGCCGCGCTGGGACCGTACGGGGTCCATCCCGGCCATGCGCTGATCACGATGGTGGAGCCGCACCTGGGCCATGAATGGGCCTACAACCGCTGGTACGAGGACGATCACTACTACGCGGGCGCGATGGCGATGCCCTGGATGTTCGCCGGGCGCCGCTGGGTGGCCACGCGGGAGCTCCAGGAGCTGCGGTACCCGGAGAAGTCCGCGGTGGCGTCTCCCGTCGGGGCCGGCTGCTACCTGTCCACGTACTGGGTGACGGAAGGGCGCTACGACGACCACATGAAGTGGACCGTCGGCATCAACAAGCGGCTGAACCGGGACGGCCGGGTCTACCAGGACCGCACCCATGTCTTCACGGCGTTCCAGGACCACGAGGCGACGGTCTACCGGGACGGCGCCGCGGGGCCCCGTGACTTCCACGCGCTCGACCACCCGTACCGCGGGCTGGTCCTTGAGGTGATCGACGCCGAAGGGCCGGAGCAGCGTGCCGAGTTGCTGGAGTGGCTGCGCTCACGGCAGCTGCCGAAGCGGTTGAGCGGGTCGCCCGCGGCGATGGTGACGGTGTTCCGTCCCACCCCGTTGCCGGGTGACCGGATGACGTATGTGAAGCAGGTCGAGGGCGTCGGCACCCGGCTGACCCTGCTCTGGTTCCTCCAGGAGGATCCGAGGGAATGCTGGGCGGAGCATTTCGCCGGGCTCGACGCGGCGGTCGCGGAATCGGGCCTGGGGCGGGTGGAGCTCGTGGCGCCGTTCATTCCGACCGTGCCGGGCACGGACCGCTACGTGGACCAGCTGCGCTGAGACGGCAGCGCCCGACTCCGCAGGGCCTCGCGGGGAGCCCCCTCGGCCAGGACGGCGAACCAGACGAGAGGGCTACCGGCAGCATCGGAATCGGTGCTGCGATACGGGACTGCGGAATTCATCGGTCAGGCGTCGACGACACCCTTGGCGACGTCACGCACGAATGCGTTCCAGGCGCCGGGGACGAAACTGATCGAAGGACCCTCGGGGCTCTTCGAGTCGCGCACTGCAATCGCCCGCACGAGAGGGGACTTGACTTCGACGCAGGCGCCGTTGCCCCCGGAATACGACGACTTCGTCCACTTATCCGTAGCACCCTGACGAATGGCCATGTTCACTCCGGTTCAGAGAGTTGTGTGAGTGGCGCCAACGATGTTCTGTTGGCGTGATCGACGCTACTCGCCAAGCTCCCTGCGTGAAGGGGCCGTTCACTCGACCGGATGGCATATACCATGCGGGTCTTCCATTACGAGGTGGCGACGGTGTACCGTGCCGCCGCCCCACTCGTCACATCGCCACTTTTCTCTCATTCCAGACTTTGCGGGCTGGCTGGTTTAAGCGCCCGTTCGGCCAGGATTCACGCCGTGTTCAGGCGGGTGTACTCCTTCGCGATCCCGTCGATGAAATGCCGGGTCTGTTCCACATTCAACGCCTGGGCGCGCAGGTGTTCGTACATGACGCTGTACCGCTGCACGTCATTCGCCTTCTCCAGATAGAGGTCGCTGGTGACGCCCTCGATGTAGACGACGCTGGAATCCGCGGCATCGGGGAATTCCAGGATGGCGTACTGCCCGTTGATGCCCGGATGGGCGCCCATGTCGAACGGCAGTACCTGGACGGTCACATGCGGCAGGTGCGACACCTCCACCAGACGCTCCAGCTGTTCGATCATCACCTGCTTGCCGCCGACCAGCCGGCGCAGCGCGGACTCGTCGATCACCGCCCACAGCCGCAGCGGGTGCTCCGGGGCGTTGATCCGGTCCTGGCGCCGCGAACGGACGCTGACGCGCTTGTCGATGTCGGTCTGCGGCGCCTCCGGCAACGCGCCGTTGATCAGGGCCTCGGCGTACTGCCGGGTCTGCAGCAGACCCGGGACCACCTGGGGTTCGTACACCCTCAGCGATTCGGCATCGGTCTCCAGGCCGATGTAGACGCTGTACGGGATGTCCCCGAAGGCATGCCACCAGCCCTGCTGGCGGGAGTCCTTGGCCATCTGCATGAGCGAGTCGACGATCCGGTGGTCCTCGACCTCGTACACCCCGCAGAGATCGCGGACATCGCGTTGGCTGATGGAGCGGCGGCCGTTCTCCAGGCGGCTGATCTTCGACTGCGAGACCAACAGCCGCTCCGCCACCTCCTCGGCCGTCATGCCCTTGATCTCGCGCAGTCGGCGCAATTCCTGACCCAACCGGCGTCGCCTGACGGTGGGATTGACGTTGGACGGCACGGAAACGGCACCTCCGGCTATGTAGCTGTGCGTATCTACTGCTCAGCAGATTGCCACCCGGGCCCCCGGCCGCGCTGGGAAACGGCCACACGCAGCGGCGCGGGGCAGCCGGTGGTACCGACTGCCCCGCGCTTGGTGCGGCTCCCGAACCGGGTCTTTGGGGACGTCGGTGCGGCGGTATTCGGTTGTTGCTGTGGTGCGTTGCGGTGCGTTGGTGCGGGTCGTGCGGGTGCTGCGTCGACGCCTGTGCGGCCCTAGTGGGCCACGGTGTGCGCCATGCTGTCGCGACGTGACTGCGACTGCGCTTGCGGTTGCAACGGCACGCCGGCCGCCTGGTTGCGGCGCGGTTGTGCGACCGCCCCGTTCTGGACGTCCATCACGGCGTGCGCCACGAGACCGCCCATCGGGTCGTGCCTGATCAGGTCCCGGAGCCGGGAGCGCGATGAGCGCCCCTCGTTCCCGGGGTACAGGTGCTTGCCGAGTCCGACCGCGTGGGCCAGTGCGGCGAGCGCCGCGGTCCGCGGGTCCGGCGGTACGCCGGTGCGGATCGCACTGTCCAGCCGGGCCCTGATGTCCCGGCTGATTGCCGTGTCCGTCGCCTGGTAGCGAGTCGTCGGCAGCACTCCGCACATCTGGCCCGCCACGGCATGCACCATGCCGCACCGCTCCAGATGAGCGAGGTAGATCTGGCGGAGCCCCAGCCGGGGTCCGCCTATCCAGTGGACGGCCCGGACCGGGCTGCCGCGTCTGCGCAGCAGTTCCAGTGCGGAGTCCAGAGTCGGATCTCCTGTCGGCCGTGGCATCACCACGGCGATACGATCCCCGTCAGGGGCTATCCGTCCTGCCAGGGCCAGCTCTACTAGCTGGGCTCCGGCGAGGCCGAGGTCGAGCGACTGCGGCTGCGCTGTGGTACCCGTGGTCGGGTCCAGAGCGAGCAGCAGAAGCTCCTCCGGAATTGTTCTGCGGCTCCTGCCCATCCATGCCTCCCCGCGTGGATGAGTGACAGGGTGACCCCTCTCACATCTGTCTGTCGAGGGTGCCTGGGTGCTTTGTACTGGAACCGGCAGGTATGTCGTTCTCGTCTAGCAGCCCAGCCGAGGGTTCACACGGGACACTGGTAGATGGTTCGGACAGCGCGGGGATGTCCCCGCGCCGCATGGAGGAGGCATCGGTGGCGGGCGAGTCCCCCGACAAGTCGGAGCAGCAGAAGTCGTCGGGAGCGGCTCGCGGCGAGCACGATCCGCGGCTCGCGGTGTTCCGCGAACCCGCCTCCCCGGCGGAGTCCGGCGGCAGGGCGGACACGGCGACGGCCGTTTTCAGCACGCAGCGGTCCGGGGGTGGAGCCGGGGCCGCGAGCGAGGACGAGTCCGGGGCCGCGCCGGTGGCCGAGTCCGAAGGCGACGTCGAGTCCGGGGCCGAGGCTGAGGTCGAGTCGGGTTCGGGCGCCGATGTCGGCGTCGAGTCCGGTTCGGGCGCCGATGTCGACGTCGAGTCCGGTTCGGGCGCCGAAGTCCCGGAGGAGGCCCTTGAAGGCTCTGAGCGCCCGGTGGAGGCCCCCGGGGCCGGTCCGGGCGCTGCGGATGCGGGTGGGGAGCCCGAGGCGCCTGCGGAGGGCGTCGAGCCCGCTGGGGCGGCCGATGCGGCGGAGGCCGCTGCCGCTGAACCGGCGGAGCGGCCGGAGAGTGACGCTCCCGGGCCCGGGAAGGACGCCGTCGAGCCCGAGAAGGGCGATGACCGGCTGCGGGCGGCAGTTGCCGCCTGGGTGTCGAAGGGTGGCGGCGACGGGCAGGGCGACGACGACTCGCAGTCCGGTTCCGAGTCCGGGCCTGAGCGGGCGGCGGCGGAAGCCGACGAGCCGGCCGTGGACGAGCCGGCCGTGGACGAGCCGGCCGTGGACGAGCCGGCCGTGGACGAGCCGGCCGGGCGTGCGGATGCGGACGCGGAGGGCGAGGCCGAGCCTGTCGCCGAACCCGCTGCCGAATCCGGCGACGAACCCGTGGCGGAGCCGAACGACGACGACAGCGACGACGTCGGCCACGACGGCCGCGGCGCGGGCGACTCGACTTCCGACGAGGTCCTGGTGCCTCACACCCGTGCGGGTTCCGACTCGGCGTCCGGCCCGGACGCCGGCTCGAAGCCCGCTGAGGAGCCCACCGAGGAGCTCAGCGGCGAGTCGACCGAGTCGAGTGAGTCCACCGAGAGCTCCGAGCAGAAGCCCGCGCCGGACTCCGAGACGCCGGACTCCGAGACGCCGGACTCCGAGACGTCGGCCCCCGATCAGGAAGTCCCCGACCAGGAAGCCGACGAGAAGGCGCCGGCCTCCGAAGCCACTCAGGCCGCCGGCGCCAGTGACGCCGAAGCCGCCGACGACAAGCGCGGGATCGATCAGCCGACGGCCATTTTCAAGGCGCCCAAGCTGCCCCGCGTCGACCAGCCGACGACCGCGCTGAAGATCACCCCGCCGTCGGCGCCGCCGACGCCCGGGTCCGAGCCGGATGCCGGCCGGAAGTCCCGGCCCGAGGCCCCCGCCGAGCGGACCAGCAAGTTCGTACCGCTGCGCGCCGACGACGTACGGTCGGCCACCGCGCCGCGCAGTCCCGAGGCACCCGCGCAGCCGTCCCGGCCCGAGGCGCCCGCGCCGCTGCCGCCCGACGCCTCGCTCAGCGGTGCCGAGCGGACCCGGCAGCAGCCGATGCCGCCCAGGCCGCCGCTCGACCTGCTGGCCGAGCTGACGAACACCCCGCCGCCGCCGGAGACCCCGGTCCGCACCGCCGTGCGGAGGGTCAAGATCTGGACCCCGCTGGTCCTGCTTCTCGTGATCGCGTTTGCAATCGTGCAGATGGTGCGCCCGCTGCCCGACCCGACGCTCACGTTGTCGGCGAAGCCGACGTACACCTTCGAGGGTGCCGATCCGTCCCTGCCGTGGCCCGACGAGGGCCAGGGCTACATGGCGGCGACCGGCCTCGGGAAGGTCGGCTCGTTCGGCGAGCAGAAGCCGGTGCCGATCGCGAGTGTCGCCAAGGCGATGACCGCGTACCTCGTGCTCAAGGACCACCCGCTCAAGCGCGGGCAGAAGGGTCCGAACATAGAGATCGACGCCAAGGCCGAGTCGGAGGGCGGGCTCACCAGCGAGGGCGAGTCCACCCTGGACACGGTCAAGGAGGGCGACATGCTCTCCGAGCAGGACGCGCTCGCCGCCCTCATGATCCCGTCGGCGAACAACATCGCCCGGCTGCTGGCACGCTGGGACGCGGGCTCGGAGAAGGCGTTCATCAAGAAGATGAACGCGACCGCCGACGAGCTCGGCATGAAGAACACCACCTACACCGACGCCTCCGGGCTCACCGCTTCGACGGTCAGCACGGCGGAGGACCTGGTGAAGCTGGGGGAGAAGCTCGTCGAGTTCCCGGCGCTGATGGACATCACCAAGCTGCCGGAGTGGAAGGACCCGTCGGGCAAGACCTGGCGGAACTACAACACGCTCGTGCCGTACAACAACGCCCTCGGCATCAAGACCGGATCCACCACCAAGGCGGGCGGCACCCTGCTCTTCGCCGCGCACAAGATGGTCGACGGCACGGACCAGCTCATCGTCGGGGCGGTGCTCGGGCAGCACCGGACCCCGATCATCGACTCGGTGAACGCGGCCAGCCAGAAGGTCATGCTGGCGACGCTCGACCTGCTGAAGGGCGCCAAGATCGTCAAGAAGGGCGATGTGGTCGGCGCGGTCGACGACGGCATGGGCGGCACCACTCCCGTCGTCGCGACGAAGGACGTGAAGGCGGTCGGCTGGTCCGGCCTCACGGTCAAGCTCGAACTGACCGACGACGGCAAGACGATCCCGCACTCGGCGGCAGCCGGTACGCATGTCGGGACACTCACCGTCGGTGAGGGCACCAGTCAGGTGCAGGTGCCGGTCGCGCTCCAGAGCGACCTGACCGAACCGGCGGCCGGCGACAAGCTGACCCGGATCGGCTGACCGGAGCCGGACGAACCTGACCGGCCGGAACGATTCGGCCGGTCAGGACCGAGGGGAGGGGGCGCCGATCCCGGCGCCCCCTCCCTTTTCTCGTACGTGTTAGCGTCCCGGAACAACTCAAGGACGCAGGGACAGCGTCCTCACAGGTGAACGGCGCACGGCGTACGAAGCTCGGGGTACGGGACGGGAACTCGGGGAGACGGGGAGAGCCGTAGTGACCACCGCGGAGCCGAAACCCGGCCGCGAGGCGGCCGACAGCAGAGGCAAGAGGGGCAGTAACGGCAGTATGCGGACCACAGTGCCGGCCCCCCGCGCCCCGGAGACGGGCATCGCCGCGCCCGAAACGACCCGGGCAGGGCGGCTGCTGCGGCATCCGGTGACCATCGCGACGGCTGCCGCGGCCGTGACGCACATCCTCTGGTTCTTCTTCTTCGCGAACAGTGGCGGCGACATCGCGGCCCAGGACGCCTGGGCCGAGTTCGTCGGCCGGCACCCCGGTACCGCGTACAACCTGGCCTGGTACGGGGGCATGCACCCCGTCTCGTACAGCGTCGTGTCGCCGTATCTGATGTCGGTGCTCGGTGTCCGTACGACGATGATGATCGCCGGTACGGTCTCGGCGGGGCTGACCGCGCTGATCCTGGTCAGGGTGCGGGCCGTCCGCAATCCGCTGGCCTGCTCGCTGGCCGGTGTCTTCGCGTACCTGTGCAACGCGCTGTCGGGCCGGGTGACGTTCGGGCTCGGCATGATGTTCGCGCTCGGTGCGGTGGCGGCGGTGTTCTGCTGGCCGTACCGGTGGCGCCACAAGCGGTGGGCGAAGGCGGCCGTCGCCGCGCCCCTCGCCGGGCTCGCCACGGCGGGCAGCCCGGTCGCCGGGCTCTTCCTCGGTGTGGTCGCGGCCGCGCTGTTCCTGAACAAGCGCAGGCCCGGGGCGTACGCGCTGGGGCTGGCGCCGGTCGTGGTGGTGGCGCTCTCCGCGTGGCTCTTCCCGTTCTCCGGTACCCAGCCGATGTCGGTCGCGACGCTCTCGGGGCCGTTCGTCTTCGCCGTCCTGATCTTCTTCCTGGTGCCGCGCGAGTGGAAGACCGTGCGGACGGCGGCCGCGGTGTACGGCATCGGGACGCTGCTCACGTACGTCGTGGACTCGCAGATCGGCTCGAACGTGTCGCGGATGGCGATGCTGTTCGCCGGAGTGGTGCTGCTGGCCGCACTGCCGTACGTGGAGCCCCGCTCCCGGCGGTGGTACGCGCTGGTCCTCGCGTTCGCCGGGCTGAACTTCTGGATCGGGTTCAAGGGCGTGGACGACATCGTGCGGACCGCGCCCGACGCGTCCTGGGCACGGTCGCTGGCTCCGCTGGTCAACCAGCTCCAGAAGGTCGGTGCCGAACGCGGCCGGGTCGAGGTGGTCCCCCCGAGCAGCCACCGGGAGGCGTCCGCGCTGGCTCCGGTGGTGAATCTGGCCCGGGGCTGGAACCGGCAGGCCGACATGGAGCGCAACCCGCTCTTCTACGACGACACCCTGGACTCCGTCAGCTACCGCCAGTGGCTCGACCGCTGGGCCGTGCACTACGTGGTGCTGCCGCAGGGCTCCCCCGACTCCAGCGGAGCGGTTCAGGAGGCGGAGCTGGTCAGCAAGGGGCAGCCGTACCTGAAGCCGATCTGGTCGAACGCCAACTGGCGGCTCTACTCGGTGGACAGCCCGGTCCCGCTGGCCGATCCGCCGGCGACGGTGGACCTGGCCGACGCGGGGGAGCTGACCATCCATGTGAAGAAGGCCGGCCGGGTGCTGATCCGGATCCCGTACTCGCGCTGGCTCGCCCTGGTCGACGACGAGGGCAAGAGCCTGGAGCGGCCCCAGGAGACCGAGGAGTCCAAGCGCCGTGCGGACAAGGACATCCCCAAGGACTTCGTGAACACGAACGGCTGTCTCATCAAGGTGGACGAGGACGAGTACGGCGACGAGTGGACGGAACTCCTGGCACCGCGCGCAGGCGTGTACCGGCTGGGCGCGCCCTACCAGCTGCAGCCGGGGACACCGTGCCCGGACGAACTGCGCTGACGACGGAGGCGGGGGAGCTTCCGGCGAGCACTTTCCATTCCGGAAAGTAGATGCCATGATGGTAAGTGCCGGGCCGTTCGGTGCCCGTGCGCCCTCAGTGCCCTCAGTGCCGTCATTGCCGTCTGTGCCTCAGGAAGGATTCGGTGTGCTCATGCCGTCGCAGGAGAACGTGTCCACAGCTCCGGAGGGTGGCCGGTCGGCGGTGCATGCCGAGGAGGCGCTGAGGGGTGTGGAGACGGCGAGGGAGCGGGCCCGGCTCAAGGCCGGGCTGGTTCCGGCGTGGTACGGCCCGACTGCGACGGTGACGCTGGTGCTGCCGAACGTGGTGCACGCCTGGAGTCGGGGCCGGGGCGGCGGGGCGGCGCTGCTGGCGCTTCTCGTGTCGCTCCTGGGTCTCGTCGCCGTGATCGCACTCGTCCGGGCCGCGAGGCGGGGGACGGGGGTGCTGGTGACGCGCTCCTTGTCCTCGCGCCTGCGACGGGCCCGGATCGCGCTTCCGGTCGTCCTGGTGGCGGGACTGGCGGCCGGAGGGTGCTGCTGGGGGCTCGGGGCGGGGGAGGCCGCGACCCGGATCACGGTGTTCGCCGTGTGGGGGCTCGGCGTGTGGGGCGTATGCCTCGTCCGTAACGCGGCGATCAACCGCGCGCTGAGGGATCCGGCGTGACCGGCGATCCACCGGGACGGGAGCGGGCGGCCCTCGACGAGACGATCCACCACCCGACCCGGCTTGCCGTGGTCGCCTTTCTCTCCGCGTGCGACGAGGCGGAGTTCGCCACGGTCCGCGACGGCTGCGACGTGTCCGACTCGGTCCTCAGCAAGACCGCGTCGGTGCTGGAGAAGGCCGGCTACCTGGACGTCCGCAAGGGGCACGTGGGCAAGCGCCCCCGGACCTGGCTCTCGCTCACACCCGCCGGACAGCAGGCACTGGCCAGGCATGTCGCAGCGCTCCAGGACATCGTGGCCGCGGCCCGGATCGCGGGCGCACGGGGGGGTGTCGAGCGGGAATCGTCGCCGGCCGAGTCGCCGGCCGAGTCGCCGGCAGGGTCGTCGGGCGGGTCGTCAGCCAGGTGATGCGTCCTCGCGGGCGGTGGGCGCCGGCCCGGCCTCCGTGCGATCCGCTCAGCTGTCGTTCCCGTCTCCGCCGCGGAAGATCCGGTCGAGCTGGTGGCTCAGGACGGCGTTGGCGGACTCGGGTCCGCGCTGACCGGTCAGGACGCTGATGCCGAGCCCCGCCGTCATGGCGAGCAGGCCGGTCGCCTCTGTCCGCACGTCCACGCCGGACCCCACCAGGCCGCTGTCCTGTGCCTGTGCGAGCAGGCCGGTCAGAACGCCCTCGGCGGCATCGGGGTTCTTGAGGAACGGCTGAGCGGCGAGCGTCTCGTCCGTCACGGCGAGCACCGCGTACGAGGTGTAGACGAGGTGGAAGGTGCGGCTCTCCTCGTCCGTGGGCAACGAGGCCAGCAGCAGCGCCTCGACCGTCGCGCGCGGGCCCGGGGCGTCCCCGGCGGCCCGGACGCGGGCGGTGACCCGTTCGCCGAACTCCTCGGCCAGCTGCTGGAGTCCGAAGAGCAGCAGCTTCTCCTTGGTCTCGAAGTAGTACTGCACCAGTCGCAGTGACACACCGGCCTCCGCGGCCACATCGCGCATGCCCACGGCGTGCAGTCCACGCCTTCCTGCGACCCGGACGAGGGCCCGGGCGATCTCGGTGCGCCGTTCATCATGGTCCACGCGCTTCGGCATCGGCCGGTTCGCCACCCGTCTGTCCGTCTGTCTGTTCGCCTCGTCCGCCCTGACCGGGTCGGGCCGACTTCATGGTACCGCCGTATCACGACCATGGTACGGTCGTATCATAAAAATGAGCTGCTCCAGGAGGTGGCCACCGTGCCCGATGCGACGACCCGCGACCGTACCCAGGCCGACGTCGGCCGATACGTGAACGACACTTTGCGCGACCGGTACTTCGCGGCCTGCGAGGCGGTGTACGCGATGGGCGCCCCGGTACGGGAGGAGCTCGACGTGGAGACGCGGTTCGGGACGACGCATGTGTACCGGTACGGCCCCACGGACCCCGCCGCCACGACGCGCACTCCGGTCGTGCTGGTGCACGGGGCCGGCAGCTGCTCAGCCATGTGGTACCCGAACACCGCCGCGCTCGGTGCCGATCGTGTGGTCTATGCGATCGACACCCCCGGCGACCCGGGCCGCAGCGTGCACCGCGAACCCCTCCACCGGCCCGAGCGTGCCGCGCAGTGGCTGGACGAGACGCTCTCCGGCCTGGGCCTCGACCGCGTCCACCTCATCGGCTCCTCGTACGGCGGCTGGCTCGCCCTGAACCAGGCCCACCGCAGCCCCCAACGCCTCGCCTCGGTCACACTGCTGGACCCCGGCGGTCTGGAGAAGGTCGGACTCCGCTTCTTCGTCTGGATCTTCGTCAGCCTCTTCGCGACGTCCGCCCCCAAGGCGCTGCGCCCACGCCTGGCGGCCTGGCTGGAGCAGCCGGTCCTCACGGTGCCGGAACTCCGCACGATGATCAGGGCCGGCGTCCGCGCCTACCGGATCCGCCGCCCGGCTCCACTGCCCCTCACCGAGGACGAACTGCGCACCGTCCGCACGCCGCTCCATCTCGTGCTGGGCAGGCGGAGCCTGCTGGTGCACCCGCAGCGGCAGGTGGAGCGGGTCCCGCGGCTGGTGGAGAACGCGACCGCCGTGATCGTCGGCAACACCGGGCACGGACCGCAGATCGACCATGCCGCCGAGGTCAACGGCCGGATGCTGGATTTCCTGGCCGACAACGAGGCGGGCGCGGAAACGGACTGACAACGGCGCCGTCACCGAGGCCCGAGCCGGCCCGAAGCGCGTAGTGCACAGGCACCAGGACACGTGCGGGCTGGTCCGGGCGCACCAGGGGAAGACGGCAACGGAGGACGATGCCCGGCAGGGCACCGGAAGGAAGTGTTGGAGGCGTGCGAATCCCGCGCATCACCCTCCGACGAAGAAGAGAACGCCCATGTCCGAAGTCATGGTTTCCCCGGCCCGCATCGGGAGGCCGGCGATCGGTGCCCTCGGCGTCCTGGCACTCGCCCTCGGCGCCCTGCAGTCGGTGGTGGAGCCCGCGCTCCCGCTGCTGCAAAGTGAGCTGGGGGTCAGTCCTGGCGAAGGGGCCCTGGTCGGCAACACGTTACTCGTCACCGGTGCGGTGGTCACACCCGTCGCAGGCAAGCTCGGCGACCGCTACGGCGGAAAGCGGGTGCTGGTCCGGCTGATGGCCGTGGTCTCGGCCGGTGGTCTGCTGGCCGCCCTGGCGCCGAACCTGCCGGTGCTGCTGCTGGGTCAGGTACTGCAGGGCGTGATGGTGGGTGCGCTGCCCCTCTCGTTCATCCTGGTGCGCAAACACCTTTCGGCCGGAGAGTCACAGGTGGCGATCGGGCTGGTCGTCGCGCTGTTCACGGGCGGCGGCATGGTGGGGACGTCGACTGCCGGGCCGATCGCGGAAGGACTGTCCTGGCACTGGATGTTCGCGCTGCCCACGCTCGCGGTCATCGCGATGACGTTGGCCGTGACGCGGCTGATGCCACACGATCCGCCGGCCCGGTCGGACGACAGGATCGACTGGCCCGGTGTGCTTCTGCTGAGCGGCACCCTGCTCGCGTTCATGGTCGGGCTGGTGACGGTGACGAGCGCCGGCCTGCCGCCCGTCGCGATCGGTGCCGTCGTGGTGGCCGTGGCCGCCCTCGCGGCCGGATGGGTCGCGGTGGAGCGCCGGGCGGCCGCGCCGATGGTTGATCTGCGCATGCTGGCCAGGCCCACGATGTGGCACGCGTGCGTGTTCACCTTCGTCATCACCACCAGTCTCGGGGCGGTGCTTCTTCTGCTCCCGCAGTTGTTCGCGGTATCGGCCGACGACGCCGGCGGGTACGGATTCGGAGCCGACACCACCGACATCGGACTGTTCCTGCTGCCCGGCGCCATCGCCGGGGCGGTGAGCGACTCCGTCGGCGGGATCGCGGCGCGGCGATTCGGATCGCGCGCCGTGGTCGTCGTGGGCACCCTCGTCACGGCGGCCACGCTGTTCGCCCTGGCGTCGATGCACTCCGAGGCGTGGCAGCTCGTCCTGGCGAAGGTGCTGATCGCGTTCGCCGCGGGCGTCGGCACCACGGCGTTGCTCGCCGGTACCGCCACCACTGTCGAGGCCGGGGACACCGGTATCGCGACCAGCCTGCTTGTGGTGACACGGGTGATCGGTGTCGCCGTGGGTGCCCAGATCGGCGGCGCGGTCCTCGACGGCGGGACCGACCCGTTGACGGGCCGGCCGGCCGAATCGGCCTTCGTCACCGGCTTCGTCATCGCGGGTCTCGTCGCCGCACTGTCACTGCTCGTTGTCCGTGTCACCAAGACCCGTGTCACCAAGACCCGTGTCACCAAGAAGGGAGTCCAGGCATGACATCCAACGGTCTGTCGACGGATGTGCGTACTGCCGCGAGGCGCAAGGTGCTGATCTCCGGCGCCAGCATCGCCGGACCCGCGCTGGCGTACTGGCTGCACCGGTCGGGATGCGCGGTCACCGTGGTGGAGAAGGCGGGTGCACTGCGCGGTGGCGGATATCCGATCGACGTCCGCGGCACGGCGACCGAGGTGGTGCGGCGGATGGGGATACTGCCGCAACTGCGGGACGCGCACATCGACTCGCGCCGCTGCACCTTCCTTGACGCCGACGGCGGTGAAGTGGCCTCGCTCAGCCCGCAAGCCGTCGCCGGCGGCGTCGATGGACAGGACCTCGAGGTGCGTCGTGGGGATCTGGCCGAGATCCTCTACGCGATCGTCCGCGACGACGTGGAATTCCTCTTCGACGACTCCATCGACACCCTCGACCAGTCCGGCAACGGGGCCGACGTCACGTTCCGCAGTGGACAGCAGCGCACGTTCGACCTGGTGATCGGCGCCGACGGAATGCACTCGCACACCCGGGAGTCCGTGTTCGGACCCGAAGAACAGTTCCACCGCTACCTCGGCTACGGCTTCGCCCTCTTCACCATGCCGAACACCTTCGGGCTCTCCCGCGAGGTCGTGCTGTGGAACACCCCGGGGAGAGCCGCGGCCCTCTACGCCGTCGGGGACAACGACGAAGTGCACGCCTTCCTGAACTTCCACCGACCGGAACCGCCGCTCGACGCCATCCGGAACCCCGACGCCCAACGGGCTCTGGTCGCAGAGGTGTTCGCGGACGCGGGATGGGAGGTCCCCGGCATGGTCGGCGCCATGCACGACGCGGACGACCTGTTCTTCGACACGGCCGGCCAGATCCGCATGCCCCACTGGTCCAGCGGCCGCGTCGCGCTCGTCGGCGACGCCGCGTACGCACCCTCGTTCCTGACCGGACAGGGGTCGAGCCTGGCGCTGGCCGGCGCCTACGTCCTTGCCGGCTCCCTTGCCGCGCACCGGGATCACACTGTGGCCTTCGCCGCCTACGAACGCGACCTGGGCGGGTTCGTGGCCATGAACCAGGCGCTGGTCGACAACGGTGGCGCCCGGCTCTTCCCCACCACGGCGCGGGCCCTGGAGCAACGCAACACCATGCTGCGTGACCTCGTCACCATGCCCGCCCCGGCAGCCCAGCCGGCGCATTCGGCCCTCGTCCTGCCCGAGTTCACCCGGCCGCGGTGACGTGACGACCCGCTACGGCAGGGGGGTGTTGCCGTCGTCCGTCGCGGCGTGGGCCAGGCCCGTCCGGTAGGCGATGACGACGAGCTGCGCCCGGTCGCGGGCCTGGAGCTTGGTCATGGCGCGCTGCACATGGGCGCGGACGGTGAAGGGGCTGAGGGACATCCGCTCGGCGATCTCCTGATTGGACAGGCCGGTCGCGACCAGCGCCACCATCTCGCGTTCGCGCGGGGTGAGCACGGCGAGCCGTTCGGGGAGGTGCGGCGCGGTGTTGTCGGGTGCGGCCAGGAATCGGGCCACCAGGGAGCGGGTCGCGGCAGGGGACAGCAGGGTGTCGCCGTCGGCGATCGTACGCACGGCGGCCAGCAGGTCGTCGGCCCCGATGCCCTTGCCGATGAAGCCGTCGGCCCCCGCGCGCAGCGCCCGGGCGACGTACTCGTCGGTCTCGTACGTGGTGAGGATCAGGATGCGGCTGGCGCGCAGTTCCGGGTCCGCGCAGATCTCCGAGGTGGCGGTGAGACCGTCCACATCGGGCATGCGGATGTCCATGATCACCACGTCCGGGCGCAGCTCCCGGGTGAGTCGGACGGCCTCCCTGCCATCGGCTGCCTCGCCGACGACGGTGATGTCGTCGGCGGTGTCGAGGAGTATCCGGAAGGCGCTGCGCAGCAGGGCCTGATCGTCGGCGAGCAGCACTCGAAGCGTCACGGTGCCTCCCCTGCCTCTCCGTCGGGTGTCGTGGCCTCGCCGGGCGGGAGGGGCAGCCGGGCGGAGACGAGGAAGCCGCCCTCAGGACGGCGGTCCGCGGAGAGGTGGCCGCCGACCGCGGTGGCACGTTCGCGCATCCCGATCAGACCGTAGCCGGGCGGACGGTCCGGCACCTTGGTCGCCCCCGGTCCCGCCGGTGCGGCCGGCGTCGTACGGGCGCCCCCTCCGTCGTCCGCGACGGTGATGGTCACGCGATCACGGTTCCAGCCGAGGCTCACCCGGGCGCTGCCGGCGCCGGCGTGCTTGGTCACGTTGGTCAGGGCCTCCTGGACGATGCGGTAGGCGGTGAGGTCCACCCCCGGCGGCAGCGGCCTGGCCGTACCCTCCTGGTGCACCGAGACCTCCAGACCCGCGCTGCGGAAGGAATCGAGGAGCGCGGGAAGCCGGGAGAGCCCGGGCGCCGGCTCGGCGGGTGCGGCCGGGTCCCCGGTCTGACGCAGCAGACCGACCGTGGCCCGCAGTTCGTCGAGCGCGTGCCCGGTGGTCTCGACAAGCTCCTTGAGGCTCTTACGGGTCTGCTCCGGGCGGATGTCGAAGAGGTGGGCGGCGACCGTGGCCTGCGCGTTGGCCAGGGTGATCTGGTGGGCCACAAGGTCGTGCAACTCCCGCGCTATGCGCACCCGTTCCTCGGACACTCTCCGGCGCGCCTCGCTGTCCCGGCTCAACTCGGCCCGCTGGGCCCGCTCCTCCACGGCTGCCAGGTAGGCCCGGCGGTTCCGCACCGAGTGACCGAGCACGCCGGCCACCAGCGGGAACGCCGCCACCGATCCCATCCTGCTCGCGTCCTGCCACGAGAGGCCCCCCGACAGGGGGACGGAGGCGACCAGCAGGGCCGCGGCGGCGAGCGCGACCACGCCCGCCGCACGCCGTTCGGTGCGCGCGGTGAGCGCGTACGCGTACGCGGTGATCACGGCGGGGGCCACAATGAGCGGGCTCAGCAGCAGGCCCAGGGCCGGCACCAGCAGGCCGCTCACGGTCGTGGCCGCCAGGGCGGCCAGGGGTGCCCGGTGCCGTACCGGCAGCACGGCGCAGGACACCACGGCCATGACGTAGGCGGCGACGGGCGGTGGTGACAGCGTGTTGTCGACCTGCACCACGCCGCCGAGCAGGCAGAGGACGAACGCCGTCGCCGTGACCGCTCCCTCCCGCCACCACGTGCCGCGTGATCGCGGGCCGGCATCAGTCGTGTTCGTCATCGCACTCGGAGCCGGCCGACGGGGAGCGGGGGCACCGCCGCGCCCGCCCGGGTCGCTGAGTCCGGCACGTGCCCGCTCATTGCCTCACCCTCGATGTCCCCAGTCGGCAGTACGCGCTCCAGAATACGGAGCGGCCGGCCGGCCACCGTCTGACCGGGCTCCGCAGCAGCTTCGCCCCATGTTTCCGGCAGGATCACGGCCCGCCCGATGATCCCCGGTAACTCGGTGGCTTCCACAGGCCGGTCCGCATGTCGGGGTCCGGGTAGTGGAACAGGCCCGACACCGCCACCACTCCCGCGTCGCCCTGCAACTGCGGGCCGTAGCAGGCCAGTACCGCACTGCCGTCCATGCTGCGGCCGTCGCGACGTGCCCGGCGCAACGCCTTGACGATCGCTGTTCCGGCCCGGGTGCGGAAGGCGCCGTCAGTGGCACACAGACCCACGATGCTCATGCAGACCAGCAGCCCTTCGGGCGCGATCGCCGCCTTCACACCATTGGCCACGGACGGCCTGGCCCCCGACAGACCGCTGCTGATCACCCACGCCACCCAGAGCACCAGCCACGCGGCGATCAGCGCCGGTGGTCCGTAACGGCGGAGAGCCCGGGTGCGTGCAGAGCTGACCAGCCCGTTGTCCCGCAACCGGCTGACGACTGCGGCCATCTCGGGCGCCTGCTTTGCCGCTTGGAGAAGTCCAGGTGTCCCAGCGGGTTCGCGCGCGGCACGCAGGACCACTGAGTCCAGAGCGTCGCCCTCGCCCTGGCCCTCGCTGTCTCCCTTGTTCTTTCTCCTGCCTCTGCCCTTGTCCTTGCTCCCGCCCACCGCGACGAGCACTCCGGGCTCAACGACTCGCAGCTTCCTTCGGGAGACCAGCCGCGCCAGCACGGTCTCGGCCGACCGGTCCGCGCCGTCGTGCAGGTACGCCAGCTCGACCGTGCTGAGTTCGGGCAGTGTGCCGGGCAGCACACAGCGGCGCACTCCACGGCGTGCACACCAGGCCGTTCCCCACAGAACGACGAGACCGGCAACGTGGATGATCAGGAATCGCAGCAGGGACAGCTCGGGCGGAGCAGCTGACTTCCACACGTCGACCTCCTCGACTCGACACGCCGGCTTCGTTCGGTGAGTCCGCGGTGTGACGGAATCACCGCTCGCGCAGCTTCCGTCGCGTCAGTACGCCGATGCCGGTGAGGACCACGCAGCCTCCGAGCACGCCGGCAAGTACGACGACCAGGTCCGTCTTCGAGCCGGGGCCGGCCTCGTCGGGCACCGGCCCGAACAGGTCGAACGTACGCGTGTTGTCCGTGGCATCGGGATCGGCGTGGTCCGCCTCGGTGTCGCCGAGCTTGAGTGCGGCCTTCGCCTCGCCCCTACCCATGTCCTTGCTCTTGCGCACCTCGAAGTCGAGTACGGATGAGTCGCCGGGCGCGGCCGTGTCCAGCGGGCAGGTGTAGGTGAGTCCGTGATGCCGGCAGACCGGCTCGAACGTGTCCGTGTCGATCTCCTCCATCGGCTCCTCGCGTACTTCGGTTCCCTCCGGCAGCGTGAGGACGAGCGAGGAGCTCCCACCGCCGCCCGGATTGCCCGGGCCGTCGTTGCGCAGTCCCACCCGGAGGTGGCGCCCGTCGTCGCCTGCGGCAGAGAGCTCCGACACGACTGCGTAGTCGGGGTGGTTGGCGATACGTACCTTCGTCCAGACAGTCTTCTGCTCGCTGTAATTCTTGCTCTTACCCGACGCCTTGCGTACCTGCGGGGTGAGTGCGGGGCCGGTGCCGCCGCGCGGGGTGCCGGGCGGGGAGGGTTCTGACGTCGAGCGGGAGGATCCGTCGAGGCCCCCGTTGTCGGCGCCGCTGCCCAGGAGTGTGACGGTGGCCCGGAAGGAGGCGTACATCAGGCTGCGCGAGCCGCGGAGAACGAGCCAGTTCGGGATGTGTGCTTCTTCGCCGGGTTCGAGGCGCACTCCGGGAAAGCGGCACGTCACGATCGTGGGGCCGTCGTGGGAAAGGTAGTCGCACGACCGGGACCGGCGGACCGGACCCAGCTCCTCGTCGACCGTCGCGGTGACGGTGAAGCCGTCCGCCGGCAGTTCCCCGGTGTTGCGGACGTCCAGCGCGGCAGTGTTCCCCTTGCCTGCGCCCATACGAAAGGGGCTCTGCTCGCGCAGGGCGAGGATGGGGCCGCCGACCTCGATGCGGGTCGTCGCCCGGCTCATGTCACCTTCCGCGTCGCGGAAGCTGATGTGCAGTTCGCCCTTGTCCCCGGGCCTGCTCGTGGGCGCGGCACGGGGCAGGGCACCGGCCCAGTCGGTCCAGCTGTCGTACGTCCCGCCGACACGGCACACGACCTTGCGGTCCGTTCCCGAGCAACCGTGGCCGTACTGCTTGAGCCGCAGGACGCCGGAGGAGCCCGTGACGTCCAGGGTGAGCGTGGACCCCTTCGCGTCACCGCGCGGCTCTCCCCGGTCGTAGCGGATGAGGATGTTCTTCTCACGGTCGGGACGCGGCTTTCCGCCGTGGGGGGCGATACGGAACGACGCGGGCGCCGTGAGCCCCGCCCCGGTGGAGTCCTCGTCGGCGAGGGCGGCACCCGGCGGGAGGACGCACAGGCCGAGCAGCGCGACCATGCCGGCTGCCAGGCCCCGGGCAAGGCGAAGGGTCCGGGACGCAGGAGGACGAAGACGTGGAACATCAGCCGCTACGGGGGACATCGCTCCAGTCGAACAGCTCGGGCCCGCGCCGCGATCACTGTCGGATGACGGAACAGTGACGGTTCCACGCTCCGGTCCGGCCGATCCTTGGACAGGACACACCGGGATCACGTCATGGCGTGATCCCGGTGTGGTCCGGCAGCAGGGCCAGGAGCTGTGCCGTGTGGCCGGGCAGTTCCACTTCGGCGAGGCCGGTGATGAGATCCCGTAGCGGCACTGGCTGATCGACCTGGAGCGTGTCGTTGGACAGGAGCAGCGAGGGCACCGGCGTGTCGAGTTCGGCGTCGCTGAGCGCCGGTCCGCTGCCGAGCGTGCACAGGGCGTCTCCCTGGAGGCGGATGCGTTCACGCAGGCCTGCGTTGCCGCCGCTCCGCGAGATGGTGCGTTCGATGGTCCAGGTGTCGAGCGCCAGACGGTTGTCGTATGTCGTGTTCGCTCCGGCGGCGACGGAGGCGGCGACGGTGATGGTGACGGCGTTGACGAGGGAGACGTGCGCCAGGATCTGCTCGGTGTTCCACTCGCCGGCCGGCGGCGGCAGGCTCGGTTCACCGGAGTCGGCGAGGGCTGCGGCGGCGCCCAGCAGTGCGCGGTAGGCGTCCCGCAGTGGGGTGGTGTCCATCCGTGGCTTCCTTGTCCCTGGAGTCGTACGTGGAGTGAAAGCGGGAACGGCCGGGGCGGCCGGCCGCCCTCTCAGCTGTGTGCCTGGGTCATCTCCCAGGGCGCCTGCGGCAGGACCTCGCCGGTTTCGAGCAGCGACTTGAGGTTGGCGAGCACGGCCGGCCAGCCTTGCGAAATCCCCTTGAGCATCTCCTGGTTGGGGAGATTCTCGTGGGTCACGGTGAGGCGCACGATGTCCTGGTGCGGTTCGACGAGGAAGGTGACGACCGATGGCTCGCGCGGTGCTTCGGTCCCGGCCGAGTCCTCGAAGGTGATGACCAGACGGGTAGGAGGCTCGGCCTCGAGTACCTTGCCGACGACATCGACGACGCCCGAGTCGTCGGCGCGTCGGTGCTCCCAGGCCGAACCGGGCTGCCAGTCGGACACGTTGGCGTGCCCCCAGTAGCGCGCGGTCAGGTCTGCGTCCGTCAGGGCCTGCCACACCTGTTCCGTGTTCGCGCGGATATAGGTGACGTAGACGTAGCTCGGCACGGACGTGGATGCGTTGGTCATGGCGTACTCCTCTGCCTGGTGTTTGATCGCGCTGAGCGCCAGTAGACGGGGCTTGTCGAACGTCGAGATCCAGCGCTCCTCGATCTCGTGGATCGGCGCCGGGTTGAGGTAATGCAGCCGCTCCCGGCCCCGCCGTACGACGGACACGAGGTTGGCCCGCACCAGCAGGTCGAGATGCTGCGTCGCCGACTGGCGGGCCATGCCCAGGTGCTCGCACAGCTCGCGCAGCGTCTGGCCGTTGTGCTCGCGCAGACGGTCGAGCATGAGCCGTCGGGTGGGGTCGGCCAGCGCCTTGAAGGCCGAGTCCATGGCTCTCGCTTCGTCGCTCACCCCTCAATTATGCAGGCATTTACCTGCCTAATGTCAAATGGTGCACACGTGCGCCGACGCATCACGGGTTGCTCCGCCGGCGCTCCGGATCGCAAGCTCACCGGCGCCGGACGGCGACTGATCTCGCACGGTGCTCTCCCGGAAAGCGTCGAATTTGCTCATCCAGCAGGTTGCAAGCGGTGCCCGTTCAGGCGGCCCGACGGGTCATACCCAGGTCCGACCCCGCAGTTCAGCTCCTGGTCCGACGCCCCGCGGGGGACGGTGCAGGCATCGTCGTCACCATGACGAACCCGACGACATCCATGGCCACCGCGGTCGCAACGATCGGCGCCCGACTGCGTGCCACGCTGCCTGTGGAGCGGTGGGAGGGGGCCGGCTTCCCCGGGCGCTGGGTGGGTGGCACCGCCATGGTGCTCGGCCCGCTCCTGATGCTGACCGGCGCGTTGTTGCGGGCCCGCTTCCCCTTCTTCTACCCCGATCAACTCGCAGCGTACGAGCGGCACCCCACCCTGATGGCCACCGCATACAGCCTCTTCGCCGCAGGCAGTCTGCTGCTCTGGCCCGCCGTGGCCGTGGTGGCCGCACGGATCGGGTCCCGCAGTGCCGGATGGGGACTGTGGGGCGGGATGCTGGTCATGTTCGGGCTGTTCGCCCGCGCCTTCCATGCGGGCGTGGACCATCTGGCCTTTCAGCTGGTGCGTTCCCAGGGAGTCGGGCCGGCCACCGATGCGGTCTCCGCCGGCTACGGCGCCTTTCATGTCTTCGCCACGCTGAACCTCGCCATCCTCGCCGGGTGGACGGTCCTTGCTCTGGGGGCCTGGCGCACCCGGGTGCTCGGCCCCGTCCGCGCTGCCGCACTCGGCCTCACCTCGGCACTGCCGCTCGGGGTGCTGAAGGGAACCACCCCTGTGTCGCTGGTGGCCCTGACCGGACTGTGCGCAGCACTGGTGCCGCTGGGCATGGCGCTGCTCCGCGAAGCACCCCGTCCCAGCCGGGCTGCGGTGCTGCGCTGGGTGCCGCTGACCCTGGTGACGCTCGGGCTGATGGCGCTGCTGGGACAGGCCGGTTGAGTGGACGCGTACAGATACGGTCGGGTCATGAAGCCCAAGGGGCAGCGCCATCTCTACGCCCTCGACCTCAGCGCTGCCCTGGCCCTGACCACCGTCTACGTCGGCTTTGCACGGCTGACCGCCGACGACGGGCAGCCCGCCTACACCGGACCGCTCTGGCTCGGCTGGCTGATCGCCGCCACGGTCGGCCTGCCGATCGCCGTACGCCGCCGTTGGCCGCTCGCGGTCCTGGCGGCCGTGCTGGCAGCCCTGGCCGCGGCATCGCTCCTCGACATCCCCCGTGAGCCCTATGCCGCCGCCGGGCTTGCGGCCTACCTCGTCGGACTGGCAGAGCCCGCCCGCAGGTCCGTGCTCGCACTCGCGGTCACGCTGCCGGTGGCGTGCGGTGCCGTCTGTCTCGGCGAGGCGGTGGTGACTCCCGCCGAGGACTGGCAGGGCGCCTTCGGGGTGGCAGGGCTGGTGCTCCTGGTGATCGGCGGTGCTTGGGGCGCGGGGTTCACCGTGCGCGGCCGCCGGTCCGAGGCTGCCCGGGAACAGCGGCGCCGGTCGGAGCACGCACTGGACGAGGAGCGTCTGCGGATCGCCCGTGAGCTGCACGACATCGTCTCGCACAACCTCAGCCTGATCGCCGTCAAAGCGGGTGTCGCCGGGCATGTGGCGGAGGCCGACCCGCAGGAGGCGCGGGCCGCCCTCAAGGTCATCGAGGAGACAAGCCGCCGCGCACTGGCCGAGATGCGGCGCACGCTCGGCGTGCTGCGTATCGAGGGCGCCCCTCTGGGACCCGTACCGGATCTCGACGGCCTCGGCTCGCTCGCCGCGCAGGCACAACGGGCAGGGGTGGACGTCGACCTGACGGTGCGCGCCACGGAGGGTCTGGCCGAGGGGACGCGGCTGACCGTCTACCGGATCGTCCAGGAGGCCCTCACCAACGCGGTCCGGCACGCCGCCCCGACCCGTTGCCGGGTCACGGTCGAGGCGGATGCGCGAGAGATCCGCATCGACATCGCGGACGAGGGGCCACCGTCCGCACGTGGGCAGGCCGACCGCGAACTGTCCGGCGGGCACGGCCTCTTGGGTATGCGGGAGCGGGCGATGATGTACGGCGGCAGCTGCGAGGCGGGGCCCCGGCCGGGAGGCGGCTTCTCGGTGTCCGTCCGCCTGCCGGCCGAAGGGAACCGATGACCATGACCGACGCGACCCCGGTCCGGGTGCTGATCGTCGACGACCAGGCGATGGTGCGCGGCAGCTTCCGGGTCCTCGTCGACCACACGCCCGGCATGACGGCCGTGGGCGAGGCCGCGAACGGAGCGGAGGCCGTCGAACTCGCCCGCCGTGAACGGCCGGACGTCGTGCTGATGGACGTACGCATGCCGGGCCTCGACGGCATCGAGGCGACCCGGCAGATCTGCTCGGACCCGGCCCTGTCCGGCGTCCGCGTCCTCATCCTCACCACCTTCGACCTGGACGAGTACGTCTACGCCGCCCTGCGCGCCGGTGCCGCGGGCTTTCTGCTCAAGGACACCCCGCCGACCGAGGTTCTCACCGCCATCGGAGTCGTCGCCGCGGGCGAGGCACTGCTCGCCCCCTCGGTGACCCGTCGCCTGATCGCGGAGTTCGCCCGCCGTCCCGAGCCCGCGCGCCCGCCCAGTCGCACGCTGGACGGGATCACCGACCGGGAGTTGGAGGTGCTCGGTCTGATCGCGCGGGGGTTGTCCAACGCAGAGATCGCAGAGCATCTCCATCTGAGCCCGGCCACGGTCAAGACCCATATCGGTCGGCTGCTCGCCAAGCTGCGTGCGCGCGACCGCGCCCAGCTCGTGATCGTCGCCTACGAGACCGGGCTTGTGGGCGACGGCCGGCGTGGAGCGTGAGATTCACGAGACCAAAGGCGAAGGTCGTGCTGGTGCGCGGGCGTCTGCGCATCCGTCGAAGCAGCCGGCGCTCAGAGCGAGCTGTACGCGTGACATGACGTTCCTCCTGACGCGGTGCGGACGGCGCCCCGCCCGGGGCGCGGTGGTTCAGGATCCGCAGCAGCCGCCGGACGGGGTGTCCTCGGTGACCGCCACTGGCTGGGAGACGCCGGCGGCGATCTGTACGGGGGCGGGCGCAGCCGGAGCGCAGCAGCCGCCCTCGTCGCGCTGTCCGGCGGCCGGGTCGTCGAAGAGTCCGGCGCCGCCGCAGACCCCGGTGTCGGGCAGGGTGAGTTCGACGCGGTCGGCGGCCTCGGTGTCGCCGGCGAGGGCCGCGGTGACGGAGCGGACCTGTTCATAGCCGGTCATGGCGAGGAAGGTCGGGGCGCGGCCGTAGGACTTCATGCCCACCAGGTAGAAGCCCTGCTCGGGATGGGACAGCTCGCGGTGGCCGTGCGGGTAGACGGTGCCGCAGGAGTGCTGGTTGGGGTCGATGAGCGGGGCGAGCTCCACGGGTGCCTGGAGGCGTTCGTCCAGGGCGAGACGGAGTTCGGAGAGGAAGGACAGGTCGGGGCGCAGGCCCGTCAGGACGATGACTTCGTCCACCGGGTCGAGGCGCCGGCCGTCCTCACCGACCAGGACCAGCCGGCCGTCGGTGGCGGGTTCGACGGCCTCGGTGCGGAAGCCGGTGACGGCGTCGGCGTATCCGTCGTCGACGGCGGCCTTCGCTGCCGGCCCCAGGGCGCCGCGTGCGGGGAGCTGATCGGCGGAGCCGCCGCCGAAGGTGGAGCCACTGATGCCGCGGCGCAGGATCCACACCGAGTGAGTGCCGGGCTCGTCCTTCGCCGTATCGGCGAGGGTGGCAAGGGCGGTGAACGCGGAGGCCCCGGAGCCGATGACGGCGGTGCGCTTCCCGGCGTAACGGGCGCGGACGGCCGGGTCCTTGAGGTCGGGGATGCGGTAGGAGATGCGGGCGGCGGCTGCGTGTTCGCCGAGGGCGGGCAGTCCGTCGGCGCTGATCGGGGCGGAGGTGGACCAGGTGCCGGAGGCGTCGATCACGGCCCGGCCCAGGATCCGCTCCTCGGTGCCGTCGGCGCGGGTGATGCGGATGGTGAAGGGCTGCTGCTCGCGGTCCGCGTCGACGATCCGGTCGCGGCCGAGGCGCGAGACGCCGGTGACGGTGGCGCCGTAGCGGACCTTGTCCCCGAGGATGTCGGCGAGCGGCTGGAGGTACTGCCTGGCCCAGTCGCCACCTGTGGGGTAGGCGTCCGCGGCGGGCCTGGCCCAGCCGGTCGGTGCCAGGAGCTTCTCGGCGGCGGGATCGGTCAGCTCGCTCCAGGTGGAGAAGAGCCGTACGTGCGACCAGTCGCGTACCGCGGTGGCCGCGCTCGGCCCGGCTTCCAGGACCAGCGGTTCGATGCCGTGCTCGACCATGTGGGCGGCGGCGGCCAGCCCGGTGGGCCCGGCGCCGACGACGATGACCGGAAGGTCTGCGGTGGTGGTCATGGCGGTGATGTCCTCCGGGATGGGCGACCGCTCCCGGTCGCTGTTTCGACTGATGTCTATATTCGGAGGTTGTCACTGGCATCGATGGGTGTCAACATAGACGCATGTCGAATTCAGGGATGGTGGAGCTGCCGGTGCTGGATGCCGGAACGGTGGCCCCGTGCTGCCCGCCGATCACCGCGGGCGAGCTGTCGCAGGCCGACTCGGAGAAGATGGCCGTGATGTTCAAGGCGCTGTCCGACCCGGTGCGGCTGCGCCTGTTCTCCAGGGTCGCCTCGCATGCGGGGGGCGAGGCGTGCGTGTGCGACATCTCCGACGTCGGCGTCTCCCAGCCGACCGTGTCCCACCATCTGAAGAAGCTGCGCGAGGCCGGCCTGCTGACCTCGGAACGACGAGGGACCTGGGTCTACTACAAGGTCGCCCCGCCCGTTGTGGCAGCCATGTCCGCCATGCTCGACCTGCGCACCTGACCTCCGGCTCGCGGCTGCGCGGGTAAGCCGGTTTCGGCGTTGTCGGGACAGGCGAACGCGTCGGGCTGCTCCACGGCATGCGGTGGGACGTTCAACTGATTGAACGCCGGAGCCGCTACGTCAACCGAGCCGCCATCGGACCAGCGGTCGTCACCGGGCCGCCGGGGCGAACTTCTTGCGCCAGGCGAGGGCGACGTAGACGAGACCGATCAGGACGGGGACCTCGATGAGCGGGCCGACGACCCCGGAGAGGGCCTGGCCGGAGGTGACACCGAAGGTGGCGATGGCGACGGCGATGGCCAGTTCGAAGTTGTTGCCCGCCGCGGTGAAGGCCAGGGTCGCCGTGCGGTCGTAGGCGAGTCCGAGTGCGTTGCCGAGCAGGAAGGACCCGAAGAACATGATCGCGAAGTACACCAGCAGCGGCAGCGCGATCCGTACGACGTCCAGCGGCTGCGAGGTGATCGTCTTCCCCTGCAGGGCGAACAGGACGATGATCGTGAACAGCAGTCCGTACAGCGCCCACGGGCCGATCCTCGGCAGGAACTTCGCCTCGTACGACTCGCGGCCCATCTTCGTCTCGCCGATGCGGCGGGTGAGGAAGCCGGCGAGCAGCGGGACGCCGAGGAAGACGATGACGTTGAGGGCGATGTGCCACACGGGGACATCAAGTCCCTGTCCGTCGCCGAGGCCCAGCCACTGCGGCAGCAGGTCGAGGTAGAACCAGCCCAGCACGCCGAAGACCAGGACCTGGAAGACGGAGTTGAGGGCGACGAGGACGGCGGCGGCCTCGCGGTCGCCGCAGGCGAGGTCGTTCCAGATGATGACCATGGCGATGCAGCGGGCGAGGCCGACGATGATCAGGCCGGTCCGGTACTCGGGCAGGTCCGGCAGGAAGGCCCACGCCAGGGCGAACATGACGGCAGGTCCGACGAGCCAGTTGATGACCAGCGAGGACACCATCAGCCTGCGGTCGCCGGTGACCGTATCGAGCCTGTCGTAGCGGACCTTGGCCAGCACCGGATACATCATGACCAGCAGGCCGAGCGCGATCGGCAGCGAGATCCCGCCGACCTCGATCTTCGCGAGGGCGTCGTTCATCCCCGGGATCAGGCGCCCCAGGCCGAGGCCGACGGCCATGGCGAGCAGGATCCACACCGCGAGGTAGCGGTCGAGGGTGGAGAGCTTCCCGACGATCGAGTCGTCCCCGTCGCCTCCTGGCGTGGTGCCGGCGGTGGCGGGCTCGGTGGAGGTCACGGGCAGGCCCTCCTGTTCTCGACGGCGGCGCGGGCGGACTCGGCGAGCTCGGCGAACTGTGCGGAGACCGAGGCCAGCACCTCGGGCCGCAGCTTGAAGTAGATGAACCGGCCGCACGGCTCGGTCTCCACCAGCCCCGCCTCGCGCAGGACCTTCATATGGTTGGACAGATTCGTCTGCTTGGCACCGGTCTCCTCGACCAGATGCGACATGCAGAGCGTCTCCCGGGCCAGCAGAGTGACCATCTGCATACGGAGCGGATCACCCAGAACCCGGATCGCATCAGTTTCGACTGAAGTCATCATGGGCTGATATTTTCACATCAGTGGTGCCTGATTCCACCAGAGGCTGATGTCAGTAGAGTCTGATTTCTTCGTGAGACAGGAAAGGCCTCCTGAGGCCTGACAAGCCCTCTGTTCTGTCGTCTCTGTCCACAACGCCGGCTGCTCCCAGATGGCCGCCGCCTGGCTGACCCGTCCGGCCGGCGACCGCGTCGAAGTCCGCCCCATCCGCGACGAGATCGGGACCCTGGTCGAGGGCCTGATCAAGGAGATCGTCCCGGAGGCTACGGGCCCAGGCCGAGAAGTTCGGCGCCGAGATGATCGACGGCGGCCTCACCGATGTCGGCCTCACCGGCCCCGTCAGACTCCTCACCGACTCCGCCGGCACCGGCAGGGCGACGCCGGGACGTAGTGGCACGCGCATGGCGCGGCCGTGCTCATGCGAAAGGGCCAGTTCGAGAGGATCAAGCCTCCGAACTGGCCCTTGGTGCTGTGCCCCCGGCAGGATTCGAACCTGCGACACCCGCTTTAGGAGAGCGGTGCTCTATCCCCTGAGCTACGAAGGCGGGGCTTGTCCAAACCTTGCCGGTACCCGGCAGAGCGAGACAAACGCCCTGGTCAGGCCCCCTCGTGGTGGAGCCGGGGCAAGGGTCCGGAGGACACTTTTCCAGGCAGGCGCACTCAAGGTCGACTGACCGCTGACAGCCTAGCGGATGGGGGATACGGAGGTCGCCCCCCATTGCCGCCAGGCGTCGGCATGGGCCTATGCCAGGCCCAGCGGGCCCGTCAGCCCGTGGTGGCCAGTGAGGGGGTGGTGGTGTTCTTCGGGGTGCGGCGGGACATGCGCAGGCCGGCCAGGGTGATGAAGACCGTGGAGAACACGGCGGCCAGGGCGAATGCGGTGAAGCCCCAGTCCGCCGCGCCGTTGGCGAGCAGCTGGCCGCCGAGCCAGGGGCCGAAGACGGCGCCGAAGCGGCCCATTCCGGAGGTCCAGCCCACCGCCGTCGCGCGGTTCTCCGAGGTGGAGTAGCCGGCCACCGTCGCGTAGATCATCGTCTGGGCGCTGTTGAGGAACAGGCCGGCGAAGAAGACCACGGTGAAGGTCAGCGCGAGCGGCATGTGGACGCTCAGCAGGTAGACACCGGCGGCCGTCAGCAGGAACCAGATCGCCGAGATCCGGGCGGCGCCGAAGCGGTCGGCGCAGCGGCCGGCGACGAGCATGCCCACGATGCCGCCGAGGTTGAAGACGACCACGAAGTTCAGGGAGGAGCCGAGCTCGTAGCCCTCGCCGCGCATCATCGTGGGGAGCCAGGTGGCGACGCCGTAGACGAGCAGCAGGCCGCCGAATGAGGCCAGCCAGAACATCAGTGTCTGGATCCACTCGCGGCCGCGGACCAGCTGGGCGAGGGCGCTCCAGCGCTCGGTGGCCGCCGGGCGGTCCTTGGCCGTGGCGGGCAGTTCGACGTTGTAGCGGCCGGCGAGGTCGCGGGCCTCGGTGGTGCGTCCCTTGGCTATCAGGAAGCTCAGCGACTCCGGCATGAAGCGGGCGACCAGCGGCACCGCGATGATCAGCGGCGCCACGCAGACCCAGAAGGCCGCACGCCAGCCCAGGGGTTCCACGATCCACAGGGCGACGTAGGCGGAGAGGATGCCGCCGACGTGGTGGGCGGTCATCAGTGCGCCGATGATGAAGGCGCCGCGGCCGCGCGGGGCGTAGTCGGAGACCATCGTGATCGCGGTCGGCAGCAGCCCGCCGAGTCCGAGGCCGGCCAGGGTGCGGCCGAGGCCGAAGACCGCCACGCTCGGGGCGGCGGCGCACAGGGCCGAGGCCACGGAGAACAGTGCGGTACAGAAGATGATCATCTTCTTGCGTCCGATGAGGTCCGTGACCGTGCCCGAGGACAGGGCGCCGACCAGCATGCCGAAGGTGGCGTAACTGCCGAGGTCGCCGGCCTTCGACGGTTCCAGCCCCAGGGCGTGCTGCTCCAGCATGTGCGGCAGGACCGAGCCGTAGATGAACATGTCGAGGCCGTCGAAGAGTACGACCAGCCAGCACAGGGCGATGACCAGCATGGCCATTCTGTTGCCGCGGGTGCCGCGAGCGGCCGGGGCGAGCGAGGAGGACATCGTTGTTTCCTCTCGTCCGGGAGAAGAGTCCCTGGAGGTTGGGCGGAAGAGGGGCGGTCGGCGCGGCTCGGGCCGCCGACTCGACGCCGCGCGAGACGGGTGCTCGCAGTGGTGGCCTTGACGGTAGAAACACCGGTGAGATGTGTCAACGCTTTTGTTAACAATCTCAGGAACAATTTGGCCCCGGACGTCGGCACACGGCCGGCGCCGGGGCCGTACGGGGGTGTGCGGCGCGTCAGGCGACGGGCGGCGTCCCATGGGTGTGGAAGGACTCGATGGTCCGCAGGCCCCAGGCCTGCCCCTTGGACCGCTCGGCCTCGGTCCAGGTGATCAGCGGCCAGTCGGGGGCGAGCACCAGCCGGGTGAGCGGGTTGCACAGTTCGATGCGGTTGCCGCCGGGCTCGTACACGTACAGGAAGAACGTCTGCTGGATGGCGTGCTTGTGCGGGCCCGTCTCGATGAACACGCCGGTGTCGAGGGCGAGGTCCGCGGCGCGCAGGATGTCCTCGCGGGTGTCCGCGGCGAACGCGATGTGGTGCAGACGGCCGCTGGAACCCGTCCAGTCCTCGGTGTAGACCACGTCGTAGGACTTGTTGGTGAAGGTCAGCCACTGCGCCGCGATCCTGCCGCTGTCGAGCTGGATCTGCTCGGTGGGACGGGCGCCGAGTACCTGCCGGTGGAAGTCACCGTTGGCCGCCACGTCCGCGCCCAGGAAGTTGACGTGGTCGAGGCGGCGGACGCCCACGCCGTGGCCCGGTTTGGCCTGCGGCTGGTTCTTGAGGCCGGGCCGCAGTCCTTCCGGGGCCTCGTACCACTCGGTCTCCCAGTACAGGGCGATTTCGTGGCCGTCGGGGTCGGTCGTGACGTACAGCGGGCCGATGCCGGGTTCGTCCTCCACCCAGCGCCCCGCGCTGCCGGTGGCCTCGACCGCCTCGACCCGGCGACGGAGCGCCTCCTCGCTGGAGGCGCGCAGGGCGGTGCGGCGTATGCCCGGCGTGGGGTGGGCGGTGACGACCAGGCTGTGGTGCTCGTAGTCGTCCCAGGTCCGCAGATACACCGAGTCGCCGGAGCGGCCGTTCTCGGTCAGGCCGAGGAAGTCGGTGAAGAAGCGGACGCTGGCATCCGGGTCCGGGGTGAGCAGTTCGACGTGACCGAGATGGGCGATGTCGCCGAGGGGCGGGGTCATCTGCGACTCCTTGAGGTGCGGGTGCGGGTGCGGGTGCGGGTGCGGGTGCGGGTGTCTGTGCTTGTGCTTGTGCAGCAGGTCAAGTGGTGCGGGTGCCTGCGCAACAGGGCCAGTGGCGGGGGTGGTTCAGGTCGGGCGGGGGAAGACCGTGCCGTCGAATATCTTTCGCGCGGTACGGACGACAGCGGTGCGGCGGGCCGTCGGCGGGGAGCCCGGGGCGCCGGGGTCGATGGCGGATTCGATGTCCAGGAATCCGGTGGGGTGCTCGATGCGCAGCCGGTCCCCGTGTGCGGGCAGGTCCGCCACCTCCTCGCCGACGCCGCCCGCGATCCGCAGCCCGGCGGCGACGCTCGCGGCGCCCAGTACGCCGATGGAGGTGTGGCAGCGCACCGGAATGAAGGTACGGGTCGTCACCGCGCCCCCGTACCGGGGCGGTGCCAGCAGGCTGAGCTTGGGCACGGTCGTGCTGCCGACGTCGCCGAGGCCCATCAGCTTCCCCGCCCCGAGCCGGATCTCGCGGAGACGCCCGGCCAGTGTGTCGTCCGCCTCCAGGTACTCCGGGTCCTCGTAGCCGGTGAGCCCGAGGGCCGGGGCGGCGATCAGCACGGTCGGCATCCCGTTGTCCACGCAGGTCACCGGCGTACCGGCGACCGTGTCGCGGACGTTCCCCGTCGGCAGCAGTGCGGCCCCGCCCGGCGGGAACCCGATCACCACCGGGGCGGCCGTTCCCGGAACACCGGAGATCCCGGCGGCGCCCGTGTACGCGACCCGGCCGCCGGGGGTGGGGAAGGTCGCCGTGGCGAGGTCCCCCGTGTTCAGCATGCGGATCCGTACGGATGTCTCCGCCGGGCCGGGCGTGACCAGTCCGCGTTCGACGGCGAAGGGGCCGACCCCCGCGAGCAGGTTCCCGCAGTTCTGCCGGTCCGACACCTCGGCGGTGGCGACGCCGACCTGAAGGAACAGGTAGTCGACGTCGGCCCGGGCATCGGCTGACGCACCGACCACCGCCACCTTGCTGGTCAGCGGATGCGCACCGCCCAGGCCGTCGATCTGGCGCGGGTCGGGGCTGCCCATGATCCGTAGCAACAGTGCGTCTCGCACGGCCGGTTCGCCGGTGGGGAGGTCGTCGGCCAGGAAGTAGGCGCCCTTGGAGGTGCCGCCTCGCATCAGCATGCAGCGCACCTGGGCGGTCATGCCCCGGGCCCGTCGCCGGAGTACTCCTCGTGAGGCCGGTAGTGCACACCGAGGCGTACGAGCGTCTCGCGCAGTCCGTAGCGGTCCAGGCCCAGTTGGCCCTCGGCGAACGCGGCCCTGGACGCCTCCTCCTTGAGTGTCCGGGCCTCGGACAACTCGACTGCGGCTGCGGCCTGTTCGCGGGGTACGCACATCACGCCGTCGTCGTCGGCGAGGATGACGTCGCCCGCCCGGACGATCCGGCCGCCGATCGAGACCGGTACGTTCACCGATCCGCCGGTGGCCTTCACCGTGCCCTGCGCGCTCACCGCGGCCGCCCACACGGGGAAGCCCATCGCGCGCAGCTCGGCGGTGTCGCGCACACCGGCGTCGGTGACCAGCCCGCGCACGCCCCGGTGGAGCAGCGCGGTGGCGAACAGCTCGCCGAACATGCCGTCGGTGGACGGCGAGGTGGTGGTGACCACGAGGATGTCGCCCTCGCCGCACTGCTCGACCGCCGCGTGGATCATGAGGTTGTCGCCCGGCCAGCTGAGGACCGTGACGGCGGTGCCCGCCACACGTACGTCCTGCTGGACCGGGCGCAGCCGGTGGCCGAGCAGACCGGTGCGGCCGAGTGCCTCGTGCACGGTGGCCACGCCGTAGCCGGCCAGGGCCGTCACGTGCTCGGAGGGTGCCTTGGGGGGGCCGGTGACGATGACGCCGCTCATGCCAGTTCCCCCGTCACCTGCGGGTAGGGGCGCATGTACGCCTCGGCGTAAGTGGAGTGCGCCAGGCCGAGGTTGGGGCCGGCGTTGCGCTTGAGCTGGACACCGCGCCGCTTGCCCAGGTCCGTGTAGTACTCCCACAGGTGCTGCTGGGCCGCCAGGCACTCCATGGCCTTGCGCTTGGTCTCCCAGACCTCGGTGATGTCCAGGAGCACTTCCGGTGCGAACCCGCACATCTCCGGCTGGTGCGGCTCGAAGAAGAACACCGGAGGGGCTCCGATGATCTCGCCCTCGGCCGGGTAGCCGATCGCCTGGGCCAGCACCCGGGCGTCCAGCGCCATGCGGGCGGCAGCCGGGTGGTCGCCGTTGTACGGGTCGGTGAGCGGGTGGGTCAGCACCACGTCCGGCTGGGCCTCGCGGTAGACGGCCACCAGCCGGTCGGTGAGTTCCGGCGTGACGGACAGCGGGTAGTCACCGGCGTCGAAGAAGACGATCCCGGCGCCGAGCGCCGCCGCCGCGCGCTCGGCCTCCTCGCGGCGCAGCGCCTTGATCTCGTCCAGCTGCTTGCCCTCGCGCCACGCCTTGGCGGACTCGCCCCGCTCGCCGAACGTCAGGCACGCGATGGTGACCTTCTCCCCGCGGGAGGCGGCGAGGGCGATGGCTCCGCCGGCCCGCCACACGAAGTCCCCGGCGTGCGCGGTGATCACCAGCGTCGATCGTGGGGTGGCGGGCGCGTTGCCGTACGTCATAGCGAAATCTCCTCGGTGACAGGTGTGCTCCCGCCCCGAGCCGCGTCAGTCGCCGCGCAGGGCGTCGATCACGCTGCCGAGGTGGGCGCGGACGGCTGCTTCGGCCGCCTGCGGGTCCCTGGCCCTGATCGCGTCGATCACGGCCAGATGCTCACTCAGGGACTTCTGCGGACGCCCAGGCCTGAGCGCCAACTGGAACTGGTGGCGCACCAGTTGGGCATTGAGTCGTTCCAGGAGTCCGAGGGCCGTCTGCTGGCCGGAGAACTCCCGGATCAGGGCGTGCAGTTGGTGATTGAGCTCGGAGTAGGTCATCGGTTCGCCGTCGGCGACGGCCTTGGACATCGCCGCGCCCGTCTCCGTCAGCCGGTCCAGCTGCTCCTCGGTGGCTCCGGCCGCCACCTTGGCGGCACACAGCCCTTCGAGGACCATCCGGCACTCGGTGATGGCGACCGCCTCCTCCTTGGTCACCACCCGCACGCGTGATCCGCGGTTACGGATCCGCTCGACCAGTCCTTCGGATGCCAGTTCAAGAAGTGCTGCGCGGATGCTGGCCCGCGTCACACCGAACTGCTCGGCGAGTTCGTCCTCCACCAGCCGCTGGGCCGGTGCCATCTCGCCTTGCAGAATCGCCTGCCGCAGCTGCGTGAGTGCGTGCTGCTTGGCCTGCTCCCCGGTGCCTGGACGGGCTTCCTTCGGCATCAATGCCCTCCCTGAGTGAGTGCCTGTCGAACCTAAACTTAGGGCAACAGGATTGTCAACGATTTTGTTTCCGCTATTGCCGACGCGAAGTGGAGGGTGTTCAGGGCGGTGGTTCGCTCTCTTGACGGGGGGTAGGTGCGGGCATAGCGTCGCGAAGGCCCCTGAGCAAGCGCTTAGAAAGGTCGTTCGTGCCGCACACCGACCCGACCCCAGCCACATCCGCTCCCGAGCCCGCCGGTGCGTCCGCCGACGGGACCGCTGCCCGGGTGGAGGCCGCGCTGACCGGGCCCGGGGCCCCGTTCGCCGTCGTGCGTTCCGAGGACGGCCCGTCGGCGGGCTCGCTCGTGTACGCGGACGGGCCCAGGACGCTCCGTGAATTCGTGGAGACCACCTGGGCGTTCGGGGACCAGCCGTTCCTGATCGCTGGGGAACGTACTTTTTCGTACGGCGAGTTCTTCGCTGCGGCGTCCGCCCTGGCGTGCCGGCTGAGCGAGACGTACGGGCTCCGGCCCGGCGACCGGGCCGTGGTGGCGATGCGCAACCACCCGGAGTGGCAGATCGCGTTCTGGGCCGCCCAGCTGGCCGGTCTGGTCGCCGTCCCGCTGAACGCGTGGTGGACCGAGGACGAGTTCACGTACGCGCTCGACGACTCCGGGCCGCGGGTGCTGCTGGTCGACGGGGAGCGGCTGCCGCGGGTCGCGGCCTGGGCGCGCGGCTCCGGGGCCCGTGTGATCGTCTTCCGCGACGGGGAACGCGGGAGCCGCGGGGCGGATCCGTCGGATGCGGTCGAGTGGTACGAGGACCTGCCCGCGCCCGATCCGTTCGCCGCGCCGCCGGACGTCGAGATCCGGCCCGAGGACGACGCGACGATCATCTACACCTCCGGCACCACCGGCAGGCCCAAGGGTGCCGTCGCCACCCATCTCGCCCAGGCGGGTGCCGCGCGCAACCCGCGGTTCCACGCGGCGGCCGCCGCGCTCGCCCGGGGAGTCGTCCCGGGACAGGGTCCGGCACCCGTCTCGCTGCTGACGTTCCCGTTCTTCCATGTCGCCGCGTTCACCGGCCTCTACGCCGCGATGTCGGCGGGCGGCACCATCGTCCTGATGCGCAAGTGGGACGCGGGAGAGGCCTTGCGGCTGATCCGCGAGCACGGGGTGACGCACTACGCGGGGGTGCCGGCCACCGCGCTGCAACTGCTCGCCGCGGCCGCCGACGAGGGGGACGGTCTTGAGAGCCTCCAGATGCTGAACACGGGCGGGGCCGCCGCCCCGCCGGATCTGGTCGCCCGGCTGACGGCCGGCCACGGCGAGCGGATCGAGCCGCGCAACGGATACGGGCTGACCGAGACCAGCGGCGGCGTCCTGGCGAACTTCGGCGCCGACTACCGGCGCCACCCGGGCAGCGTCGGCCGCCCGACCCCCACCACGGAGGTGCGGATCGCCGGCCCGGCAGGGGAGGCGCTGTCCGAGGGCGGGACCGGCGAGCTGTGGCTGCGTGGCCAGGCGCTCGTCCGTGGCTACTGGCGGGACGAGGCGGCGACAGCGCGGGCGTTCACGGACGGCTGGTTCCGTACCGGCGATCTGGCCGTGGTCCACGAGGGCCGGGTCAGCGTCGTCGACCGGATCAAGGACATGGTGATCCGCGGCGGTGAGAACGTGTACTGCGTCGAGGTCGAGGCCGTGCTGCACGACCACCCGGACGTCGAGGACGCGGCGGTGCTGGGAGTGGCGCACCCCGTGCTGGGCGAGGAGGTCGCCGCGGTCGTCCGGCTCCGGCCCGGTGCCGCCGCCACGGCCGAGGAGCTGCGGGCCCATGTGGGGCGGAGTCTGGCCGCGTTCAAGGTTCCGGCCCATGTGCTGGTGTCCGGGGAACCGCTGCCGCGCAACGCCACCGGCAAGATCCTCAAGCGGGAGCTGCGCGGGCCGGTGGCGAAGCAGGTGCGGGCGGCCGGGGGAGAGGGCGGGGTCAGGGGCGGGTGACCCGTACGCGTGGGGTCAGGGGCGGGTGACCCGTACGTGGTAGTCGCCCTTCGCGTCCTTGTCGACCACGGATATGCGTATTCCGGTGGCCCGGTCGGTGAAGGTCTGGCCGGGCTGGAACGGGGCGTCGGAGAGCTCGGCGTGCACATTGGGTAGCCGGGTGCAGCCGCTGCTGTCCTTGGTGCTGTCCGCGACGGAGATGGGCCCCTGGCCGGTGTCGACGTCCGAGCTCACCTTGTAGATCAGTACGCCGGGCCGGCAGACCGCCTGGTCGTTGCCCGACTGGGTCCGCACCTCGACCGCGTAGCCGGACTCCGCGGTCAGCGGGACGAACGCCAGCTTCGTGCCGCCGCGGGTGGACAGCGGTTCCAGGACATGGTCGCTGGTGCCGGGCCGGGAGGCGCAGCTGATCTGGCTGTTGTCGAGCCAGCCGAGCTTCCACTTGTGCCAGCCCAGCAGGTCGTTATTGGCGCCCCAGTCCTCGGACATGATGTCCCAGTGCCCGACCGAGCCGCCGCCCTCCATCGTGTAGAGGTCGGGCAGGCCGAAGACATGGCCGTTCTCGTGCGGCAGCACGCGGTATCCCGTCTGGGTGTACGAGCCCGAGCCGTCGTCCTGGCGGCTGTAGACGAAGGACGTGTTGGAGAGCGGCACGCCGTCCGCGTACGGGGCGTCCTCGTTGCCGGAGAAGGTCACGGACAGCACGGTGTCCAGGGCGGAGGGACCGGCGTTCGGGCTGACGAGGATGTTGACCAGGTCGTAGTCGCTGAAGTCCACCTTCGGATCGGCGGCGGCGACGATGTCCTGGACGAGGTGGCGGTATCCCGGTTCGTACGGTGATCCGCGCTCGATCCCGTAGCCCGAGAACGGCAGTGGCATCCGCAGCCAGGACTTCACCGGGGCTTCCGGCACATAGGTGAGCCGCCCGTAGGAGCTGGTGCGGAACCAGTCCGTGGTCTGCGGGAAGAATTCGGCGAGCCGGTCCATCGCCGGTTCCGTCCCCGGCGCGTCCGGGAAGTCGACCATCAGATTGAGCGCGTGGATCTGGCCGGTGGAGCGGGCGTAACCGGGCTGGGTCGGCATGCCCTCCGACATCTGTACGCCCATGGCCGAGGATATCCGGCACGGTCCGAGCCCGGCCGATCCGGTGCTGGACACCGGTCCGGCGGAGGCCCGGCTGGGGAGCGGGAGTGTGCTGCTGGCCGAGGCCAGTGCTGCGATGACCAGGGCTGTTGCCGCGCCAAGGATGACCGGGTGACGGTGTTTGCGTATCCGGTGGCGGGGCTGGTGCATAGAAGCGCCTTCGGGGCCGCGGCAGCCGGCCGACCCTGGCTGCGCTCTGTCGATCAGCCTGTGTCGGGTGGTGCGGGGCCGCGCGTTGGGTGCGCCGAAGGGGTGGGATTTGCCCGTTTTGATGGGTTGTGACTCAGGTCACATTAGGTCGGGAAATAACCGGGGATCGTTTCCCCGTTTGAACACGTGTCCCTGCGAAACGGGGAGGCGGTCCCCGGTTACGCGGAGAGATCGCCCGAGTGACGCACGTATGAACAGCTATGGACAGCACAGTCCGCAGGATCAGGAAGAGAAGGAGTGCCGCCGTGGACACCGTCGCCCGTACCGCCGCCGGAACGGCGCAGCCGCGTACGCCCCGCCCGCGGGCCGACGCGCTGCGCAACCGGGAGCGGATCGTGACGGCCGCGCGCGAGATGTTCGTCGAGTTCGGGCCGGATGTGCCGCTCGACGAGGTTGCCCGCCGCGCAGGCGTCGGCAACGCCACGCTCTACCGGAACTTCCCCGACCGGGCCGCGCTGACCCATGAGGTCGTCCTCGCGGTCACCTCACGCACCACCGACCGCGCCGAGGAAGCCGCGAACGAGGGGGGAGACCCCTTCGCCGCGCTCAGCCGCTTCGTGCACGCGGCGGCCGACGAACGGATCGGTGCGCTCTGCCCGATGCTGTCCGGCGGCTTCGACAAGGACCATTCCGAACTGCTCGCCGAGCTGCGGCGCCTCGAAGAGGCCGTCGAAGGACTCGTCGGGCGTGCCATGTCCGCGGGGCGCCTGCGTACCGACATCGCCGTCGGTGACGTACTGGTCGTCCTCTCCCAGCTCACCCGGCCGCTGCCCGGCATCGCCTGCCCGAACATCGACCGGTTCACCCACCGCCACATCCAGTTGTTCCTGGACGGACTGGAGGCTCCGGCCCGGTCCGTGCTCCCAGGAACGGCGGCGACCTTGGAGGATCTGCGGCGCCGGACCTGACCACCGCGCCGGGCATCTGAGACGGCCGCGCGTCCGCCACGCCTCGACCATTCCTTTCTTACCGACCCACGCCCGACCCACGCCTTCACGAGCCTTCGCCGTCATCACGGCCACGGCCCGCATGCACGGTTCACGACTTCGCGCGCCCGAGCGCGCCCTTAGGTGGCTACTCCCATGTCAAAAACAGCTGATATCCGACTCCCGGATCCAAGTCGCTGGAAAGCGCTGGCGTTCATCGCGCTCGCTCAGTTGATGGTGGTGCTCGACGCCACGATCGTGAACATCGCGCTCCCGCACGCCCAGACGGACCTCGGCATCACGGATGCCAACAAGCAGTGGGTCATCACGGCCTACGCCCTCGCCTTCGGCGGACTGCTGCTCTTCGGAGGCCGGATCGCCGACCTCTGGGGCCGTAAGCGCACCTTCGTGGTCGGTCTGATCGGCTTCGCGCTGGCCTCCGCGCTCGGAGGAGCGGCCCAGAACCAGGGCATGCTCTTCGGCTCGCGCGCCCTCCAGGGTGTCTTCGGCGCCCTGCTCGCCCCCGCGGCTCTCTCGCTGCTCGCGGTGATGTTCACCGATGCCAAGGAGCGCGCCAAGGCGTTCGGCATCTACGGTGCGATCGCCGGTGGCGGTGGCGCCGTCGGCCTGATCCTCGGCGGATTCCTCACCCAGACGCTGAACTGGCGCTGGACGTTCTTCGTCAACATCCCCTTCGCGATCGTCGCCGCCGCCGGTGCGTACTTCGTGATCCGCGAGCCGGCCGGCGGCCGTAACCGCTCCGCGCTCGACATCCCGGGCGTCGTCCTGTCCGCGCTGGGTCTGGTCTCGCTGGTGTACGGATTCACCCGCGCCGAGTCCAGTGGCTGGTCGGACGCGCTGACCATCGGTACGTTCGTCGCCTCGGCCGCGCTGCTGCTGGCCTTCGTCCTGACCGAGTCCAAGGTCAAGTCGCCGCTGCTCCCGCTGCGCGTCCTGATGGACCGCAACCGCGGCGGCGTCTACCTCTCGCTGGGCCTCGGCGTCATCGCGATGTTCGGCCTGTTCCTCTTCCTCACGTACTACCTGCAGGTCGTCCAGGGCTTCTCGCCGATCAAGACGGGCTTCGCCTTCCTCCCGATGATCGCGGGAATGATCACCGGTTCGACGCAGATCGGCGCCCGGCTGATGACCCGGGTCCCGGCCCGGATGCTGATGGGCCCCGGCTTCCTGACCGCCGCCGTCGGCATGCTGATCCTCACGCAGCTGCAGGTCGACTCGTCCTACGCGGCGGTCATCCTGCCGGGGCAGCTCCTGATGGGTCTCGGCATGGGTACGGCGTTCATGCCCGCCATGTCGCTGGCCACGCACGGTATCGAGCCGCGTGACGCGGGTGTCGCCTCCGCGATGATCAACACCTCGCAGCAGGTCGGCGGTGCCATCGGCACGGCGCTGCTCAACACCATCGCCGCCTCCGCCGCCACGGCGTACGCCACCTCGCACGCCGCGCTCGGCGCCACCGATCCGGAGCAGCTGAAGCTGCAGTCGATGGTGCACGGCTTCACCGGCGCCATCTGGTGGGCCGTCGGCATCCTGGTGCTGGCCTCCGCGATCGCGGCGACCTTCGTCAACGCCGGCCGTCCCTCGACGACCACGACGTCCGGCGGCTCCGGCTCCGGTTCCGTCGACGGTGTCGAGGACGAGGTCAAGATCCCGGTCGTCGCTCACTGAGCCACCGGGGACGACGTCCCGTGACATGACGTGAAGCGCACTCTGCCCCGGTTCCGTTCGACGGAACCGGGGCAGAGGCGCGTGCGGCGCGGGGGTGCGTGGGGTCTGCGGGGTGTGCGGCGGTTCAGCGGAGCCAGGGGAGGTCCGCGTCCGCGCCCTCCGGCTGCAGCCCGCCGGCCAGGACCTGCATGATCTCGCCGAGCGAACGCACCTGCTCGGGGGTGAGCCGGTCGAACATGGCCTGGCGCACGGCGCTGACGTGGCCCGGCGCCGAGCGGCGGAGCATCTCGTGGCCGTCCTCGGTGAGGACCGCGTTCTGGCCGCGCTTGTCGGACGGACAGTCCTCGCGGCGCACCCAGCCGTTCTTCTCCAGCCGGGCGACGGCATGCGAGAGCCGGGAACGGGTGATCTTGGCGTCCTTGGCCAGCTCGGTCATCCGCTTCTGTCGGCGGGGCGCCTGGGAGAGCTGGACGAGCAGTCCGTAATAGATGTGCGGCATCCCGGCATCGCGCTGCAGCTGGCGGTCGAGATGGTCCTCCAGGAGCGTGGTGGCGTGCAGGTACGCGCGCCACACGCACTGTTCTTCGTCGGTGAGCCAGCGCGGCGGCGCACCGGTGGATGCCGTGGTCATGTACTCCACTGTACGACCTTTTCTTGAAAGTTGAACTAGATAGAGCTAAGGTCTCCGAACATGGGAACTTGAAGGTTAAAGCAGTGTTCCTTTCGAAGACCCCAGTAGAAGACTTACCTTGAGCAGCAGTGGATGGGGAGTGTCATGACAGTCACCGCGGAGCGCATGCCCGCCCTCTATCTCTCCCACGGTGCCCCGCCACTGGCGGACGACCCGGTCTGGCCGGGCGAACTGGCGGCCTGGTCGGCCGGGCTGCCGCGCCCCACCGCCGTCCTCATGGTTTCCGCTCACTGGGAGGAAGCCCCGCTGGCCCTCGGCGCGACCGAAACGATCCCGTTGGTCTACGACTTCTGGGGCTTCCCCGAGCACTACTACCAGGTGCGGTACGCCGCCCCGGGAGCCCCGCGACTGGCCGAGCGCGTCCGCAAGCTGCTGCGCGGCGCCGGTACGCCGGTCCAGGACATCCCGGACCGCGGGCTCGACCACGGCGCGTACGTCCCGCTGGTGGAGATGTTCCCGGAGGCCGACGTTCCGGTGCTGCAGGTCTCCATGCCGACGCTGGATCCACAGAAGCTGATGGACATCGGACGCAAGCTGGCGCCGCTGCGCGACGAGGGCGTCCTGATCGTCGGCAGCGGCTTCTTCACCCACAACCTGGCCGCTCTGCGGCATCCGGGCGGCGGCACCCCCGGCTGGTCGACGGAGTTCGACGACTGGGGGAGCCGCGCGCTCCAGGCGCAGGACATCGACGCGCTGCTGGACTTCGAGCACAAGTCCCCGGCAGGCCGGCTCGCCCACCCGCGCACCGAGCACTTCGCCCCGCTCTTCGTCACGCTGGGAGCCGCGGAGCAGGAGCTCGGCCAGGGGCGCAGCGTGATCGACGGATTCTGGATGGGGCTGGCCAAGCGCTCGCTCCAGTACGGCTAAGGGCTGTCCCGCCGACCCCGATCGGCGAGACACCCCCCAGGCGGGCGCCTCTTCGGCTGCCCGCTGGGCTCAGAGAGCCGGCGGGTTCAGCTCGATCGAGCGGAGCGCGGCGGCCAGCGCGGTCGTGTCGCCGACGTCCAGTGCCGTGTCGGTGAACTTGATGGTGTGGTCGTCACCGTGCGCGGCCGCCCTCGCGAAGATCTCCTCGGGGGGCAGCCCGTCGGGCACGTCCGGAAAGTCGGCGGGCTGCGCCGGGGCGTACGCGGCGGTGACCGCGGCACTGGCCGTCCACGCGGCGCCCAGGCTCGGCGCCCACAGCTCCCGGGGCAGCGCCGGAAGCGTGCGCAGCACGGCGTTGGGCGCGGTCGCGGCGTGCACCAGCATGATCGGCGAGCCGTGCGCGTACGCCGCGTAGCGGTGGGTCGCGGCGCGCACCAGCTCCTCCAGCCGGGCGCGTGCGAGGTCGGGATCCGTCACCGGATGCTGCGGCCACAGCGGGAAGGCGGTGAGCTGGCCCAGCCGGTCCCGGACGCCGCCGCTCTGGTCCGGCACCCGGTCCACCGCGTCCAGAGCCGCCGCGGCGCCCGTCGCGGGGGCGAGCGAGGCCAGCGGCGGCAGCGGCTGGTGGCGGGCCGCCCAGTAGCCGAGGCCGTGGGCCAGCTCGGCGACGCGGGGCTCGCTCTCCCCGGCGGTCAGCAGGGTGCGTACGCAGTGGCCGACCCGGATCACCGGGTGCGTGGCGCCGGCCGCGATGCCGGGGAGCAGCCGGGGCCACCACTCGGCGAGGACCTCGCGCCACGGCCGGACGGCCGTCTCCCGCTCGAAGTACGCCGTCCAGTCGGCGATGCGGCGCGGGTCGCCCAGGGCCTCGCGCCAGTTGGCCGGGGTCACCTCGGTGAACCGGTCCGGCATGTCCTCCAGCTTGGCCCGGTAGTGGTCGAGCCACCGGTGCACACCGGGCGCCTGGCCATGGTGCACCAGCGCCTCGACCGCCATCGGGGCGTGATTGCTGAGCCAGCCGTCCCGTTCGGGGCCGAAGGAGTGCAGCCGGTCGAGGGCCTCGTCGAGGGTGCCGGAGGTGTCGGGTGAGTTGCGCGTCGTGTCGTCCATGCGGAATCACGCTAGGGACCGCACCGGCGCTCCGTAACGGGCTGTGGTCCTAGGGAGGGTCCCGGCGGTGGTCCTAGGGAAGGCCCCGGCTCCGGTCCTAGGGAGACTCCGGCTGTGGTCCTAGGAGGCTGCGGGCCTGGGCCGGGTCCGTGGTTACAGCCGCTTCTCGTACCAGGCGACATCCCAGTACCGGCCGAACTTCCGGCCGACCTCCGCGTACGTGCCGAGATGCCGGAAGCCGAAGCGGTCGTGCAGCCGGACCGAGGCCTCGTTCGGCTGGGTGATACCGGCGTACGCCCGGTGCAGGTCCTCGTCGGCGAGTGCCTCGAAGAGCGCGGTGTAGAGGAGGGTGCCGATTCCGCGCCCGGCGGCACCGGGCGCGCAGTACACGCTCACCTCGACGGAGGTGGAGTACGCCGGCTTGGGGCGGAAGGCGCTGCTGGTGGCGTAGCCGAGGATGCGGGGAACCGGCCCGTCGCCAGTTCCGTTGACATTACGGACATCCTGAGCAACCAGGAGCCGGTGCGGACCGTCTTCAGGATGGGAGCGCAACCAGGGCAGACGGTGGCCCGGAGTGAAGGGAGCCGTGTCGAATGTGAGGGCGGTCTCACGCACGTAATGGTTGTAGATGTCCGTGAGGGCTTCCAGATCGCTCTCGGTACCTGGCCTGACCTGCGTATCCGTACTGAACTCCGTCATGCGCCCTCCCTCGGTGGCGCGACAGGGTACTGCATGATCGCGAAAATGAATGCCAGGCATGGGAATTCTGTCCGGATTCCAGTCGTTGTTTCCATCGGAAGCTGGGCACCCGAAAGGGTGTCGCGACCTACTCAGCAAGGAGCACGCATGGCAACCCGTGCCGTCGCCCGACGTACGTCCGCCACCGGCGGGACCAACCGGGCAAGCAGTGTTCGCGCCGTGGGCGGGGAGATCGCCGATCGCGACCTGGTCGGCATGTACCTGGACGAGATCGCGCGCACACCGCTGCTCGATGCCGCCAAGGAGGTCGAGCTGTCGCAGGCCGTCGAAGCGGGCGTCTTCGCGCAGCGGGTCCTCGACGGCGTGGTGGAGAGCGACGCCGGCGGTGCCTCGCGCGAGGAGCTGGAGGCGCTGGCCGCCGACGGCGAGCGCGCCAAGGACGTATTCATCCGATCCAACCTGCGACTCGTGGTCGCCGTCGCCCGTCGCTATCCGCGGGCCGGGCTGCCCCTGCTCGATCTGATCCAGGAGGGCAACGCGGGCCTGGTGCGCGCGGTCGAGAAGTTCGACTACGCCAAGGGCTTCAAGTTCTCCACGTATGCGACGTGGTGGATCCGGCAGGCCATCACCCGTTCCATAGCCGACCAGTCGCGCACGATCCGGCTCCCCGTCCACCTGGTGGAGGAGCTCGGCCGGATCCGCCGGGTGCAGCGCGAGTTCAACCGCGAGCACGGGCGCGACCCGGAGCACGCGGAGATCGCCGCCGAGCTGGATTCGACGACGTCGCGCGTCGGTGACGTGCTGGACTGGGCCCGTGACCCGGTCTCGCTGAACATGTCGGTCGACGACGACGGCGACACACAGTTCGGTGACCTCCTGGAGGACACCTCGGCGGTGTCCCCCGAGCAGTCCGTGATGACGCTGCTGCGCAGTGAGGAGCTGGAGGAGCTGATCGGCAAGCTCGATCACCGCACCGCCTCCATCATCCGGATGCGGTACGGCATCGAGGACGGCCGTGAGCGGACCCTGACCGAAGTGGGCAAGCAGCACGGGCTGACCCGGGAGCGAATCCGCCAGATCGAGAAGCACGCACTGCTCGAACTGAAGCGAATGGCTCACGACACGGGTTTTGACGCTGCAGCCTGAGCCCGAGTCCAGTAACCTCCGAATTAGGCCGCTTCGCACGGGCCCCCTGAGCTGAGTCCCGGCGCCCACCCCCCCCTGGCGCCGGGGCTCATCCTTTTTCCCAGGCCGCTGCTCAGCCTTGTCCCAGGGCTCCCGAGGACACTTGCTCAGCCCTGTTCCGGAGCCCCTGAGGACACTGCGGCGCGGGTAAGCCTGCTGCCCAGATCGTTCAGGTACGTCACCAGCTGAGGCGGCCGGTGCGCGGTGAATTCGCAGTCCACCAGCGCCAGCCGCAGCGCCACCCACTCCAGCGAGTCCGACAGCACCGTGCGCAGCAGGCAGCTGTGCTCGCCGGTCGGCTCCAGCGGGCCGATCGAGGCGGGCAGCCGCGCGGCGACGAATTCAGCCGGGGCCGCGAAGCTCACCTCGACCGCCAGCTCCGGCTTGATGCGTGACATGGAGCGGCTCAGGAACTCCGCGGCGTCACCCGTGGGCAGCGCACGGGGTACGAAGCGGGCCCCGGTCGGATACGGATCGCTCACCCGGTCGACCCGGAAGGTGCGCCAGTCCTCCCGCTCCAGGTCGTACGCGACCAGGTACCAGCGCCACCCGGTGCTGACCAGGCGGTACGGCTCGGCCTGCCGCCGCGTCTCGGCGCCGTCACCCGCGCGGTAGGCGAAGCGCAGCCGCTCCCGCCCGGTGACCGCCGCCGCCATGACCGTCAGCGTCTGCGGGTCGATCGTCGCGCCGTCCCCGCGGGTCAGCGGCACCGTCGCGTTCTGCAGGACCGAGACCCGGTGGCGCAGCCGCGACGGCAGCACCTGCTCCAGCTTGGCCAGCGCCCGGACGGAGGCCTCGTCGACACCCTCGATGGCGTGGCCGGCACCCGCCCGCAGCCCCACCGCGATGGCCACCGCCTCCTCGTCGTCCAGCAGCAGCGGCGGCATGGCCGTGCCTGCCACCAGCCGGTAGCCGCCCACCGCGCCGCGCGACGCCTCGACCGGGTACCCCAGATCGCGGAGGCGGTCGATGTCCCTGCGGATGGTGCGCGGGCTGACCTCGAGTCGGTCGGCGAGTTCACTGCCCGGCCACTCGCGCGGCGTCTGGAGCAGTGACAGCAGATTCAGCAGTCGTGCCGGGGTGTCGGTCATGTCACCCAGGATGCCCGCCCATTGGGTCATGACTTGACCTAATGGGCCTTTAACTTCTTCATATGACTTCTTCCGCACCCCAACCGTCCGGGGTGGCCGCCCTCGCGCCGTCCTCGGACTCCTCGGACCGCCGCAGGTGGTTCGCGCTGGCCATCGTGATGACCGCGGCCTTCATGGACCTGGTCGACGTCACGATCGTCAACATCGCCATCCCGAGCATCCAGCGGGACACCGGCGCCACCTTCAGCTCGATCCAGTGGATCACCGCCGGGTACGCCCTGGCGTTCGCAGCCGGGCTGATCACGGGTGGCCGGCTCGGCGACATCTACGGCCGCAAGCGGCTGTTCCTCATCGGGATCGGCGGCTTCACCGTCGCCTCCGCCCTCTGCGGCTTCGCGGCCAACCCGGAGATGCTGGTCGCCTCCCGCATCCTCCAGGGCGGCACCGCCGCGCTGATGGTTCCGCAGGTGCTGTCGATCGTGCACGCCACCTTCCCGGCACACGAGCGCGGCAAGGTCTTCGGCCTGTTCGGCGCGATCGTCGGCCTCGGCGCGGTCTCCGGTCCGCTGCTGGGCGCGCTGCTCACCGAGTGGAACATCGCCGGTCTCGAATGGCGTCCGATCTTCCTGATCAACCTGCCGGTCGGCATCGCCGGCCTGATCCTGGGGAGCAGGTTCATCACCGAGTCCAAGGCGCCGAAGGCGCTGCGCCTGGACCTGATCGGTGTGGCGCTGGTGACGGCGGGGATGCTCATGCTGATCTACCCGCTGACCCGTGGCGAGGAGCTGGGCTGGCCGCTCTGGGGCTACCTCTCGATGGCCGGCAGCGTCGTGGTGTTCGTGGTCCTCGTGCTCTTCGAGCGGTCGAAGGCGAGCCGGGACGGATCGCCGCTGGTCGAGCTGTCGCTGTTCCGGGTCAAGAGCTTCGCCGCGGGCATCGCGGTGCAGCTGACCTTCGGCGTCGGCCTCGGCATCTTCTTCCTGGTCTGGACGCTGTACATGCAGCAGGGGCTCGGCTGGAGCGCGCTGCGGGCCGGCACGACCGGCATCCCGTTCTCGGTCGCCGTCTCGTTCGCCGCCGGGATCTCCGTGCAGAAGCTGGTGCCGCGCTTCGGCCGCAAGGTGCTCCAGGCGGGAGCGCTGCTCATGATCGCCGGTCTGCTGCTCTACATCTGGGAGTCCGACCGCTACGGCATGGGGATCACGTCCTGGCAGATGGCGCTGCCGCTGCTGGTCATGGGCGTCGGTATGGGCCTGATCGTGGCCCCGCTGGCCGACGCGGTGCTGTCCGAGGTCCCGAAGGAGCACTCCGGCTCCGCCTCGGGGCTGTTCAACACCGTGCAGCAGATGGGCAACGCGCTGGGGCTCGCGCTCGTCTCGGTCATCTTCTTCGGGATGATCGGTGACAAGCTGACGCCGCCGCAGATCGGTCCGGCGTTCGCCGACGCCTTCGAGCACTCGCTGTGGTGGGTGGCCGGTGTACTCGCGGTCATCTTCCTGCTGATGTTCGCGCTGCCGGCCCGGCCGAAGCAGCATGTGGAGGGCGGCGGCGAGGTGGCCGACGACTCCACCGCGGAACCCGTCGACGAGCCCGTGCTCACGCACTGAGCGGACGGAGAACACGCCGGTGCCCGCACCCCTCGGGGGTGCGGGCACCGGCGTGTTCGGGGCGGGGGCGTCCTGTCCCTTCCCCCGCGGGGTCAGCAGATGCGCGTGCGGCTCTCCATCGCGCCGCGCGCGGTGTCCTCGTCGCCGTACACCTCGCACATGTGGCGGCCGTCCGGCGTCGCCGTGTGCTCGACCTCCCACAGGCTCGTCTCGCTGCCGTCCAGGAGCAGGAAGGCGTGCTCGTACAGCGTGAAGCCCGCGTCCCGGCCGTCGACGTGGCACTGGCGGCCGAAGATCTGCGTGATGTGGTGGGCGAAGGCGGCCCGCAGGAGATGGGCGGTCTCCTCGCCCGGGACGTCCCCGTTCTCCGCGCGGCGCAGCACCCGGCGGGCGTGGTCGGCGGAATTGTCCGGGGCGTACATCCGGGGGAGCGGGGCCGGGGGCGCGGCCATCAGGGCCGTGAGGATGTCGAGGTCGGCCTGTGGCCCTTCGTCCCCGAAGACCGGGGCGTCGCAGAAGCCGCCGGTCAGCCGGGCCGCGGCGATGTGCACGTCGGCCTCGTCGTCGTAGAGCTCGTGCTGACGGATGCCGGTCCGGGAGCCGTACCTGGGGTCCCCGGTGTCCCGCTGACCGCAGTGCACCAGCTCCCAGAGGGCGAACGGGCTGCCGTCGGCCAGCAGATACGTATGCCGGTACGTCTCGCGGTGCAGGGTCGAGCTGTGGTGCGAGGAGTGCAGGGAGCTGCTGTGGGCGAGCGCTGTACCGAGCCGCTCCACCGTACTGTCGGGCAGGTCGAACGAGTTGAGAGCCCGTCGCAGGAGTCGCTCGAGGTGCTGCTCGGTTGTCTCGTACGGATCGCTCAAGGTGCTGTCTCCAGGCCGTCGCCGCGTGTTACCCGATGCGTGCTTAACGTAGTCCCTGGGTCTGACATCGTGACCGGGGTTCAGGAAAACGTATGGCGCACGCAGAAGGTTCCCGCCGTTTCGTCCGAACTTCCTTACGTGGAGGGTGAGTCGGTTCCCCGTCCGCTGCCGTCGTCCGGCTGTCGCGGGGGCCGCCGGGTGCCGTAGAGATCGCTGTATGCGGGATATGTGCCGCCGCCCTCGCGGCCGTTGACACCCGTGGCCGCGCGCACGGCCTTCACGATGGCACGCGTCACGGCCTCCGCACCCGCTGCCAGCAGGTCGTTCAGCGCGATCGGGTTCGCCGGGTCCAGCGCCCGCCCGCCGGTGGCCAGTGCGAAAACGGTGTCCCCGTCCGTCAGCAGATGCACCGGCCGGATGGCGCGCGCCAGTCCGTCGTGCGCCGTGCCCGCGAGCTTCTGTGCCTGTGCCCGGCCGAGACCGGCGTCCGTGGCGACGACGGCGAGTGTGGTGTTGAGCGGGGGGCGTGCGTTCGCGTCGTGCGCCTGTGCCAGGCGCTGTTGCGCCGTGTGATGGATCTCCGGAGAGGGGGTGACGGCCGGCTCGGCGGCGCCGTACTCGCCGTACAGCACCCCGGTACGGGGATCGAGTACCGAGCCCGCCGCGTTCACCACGACCAGGGCGCCCACCGTGATCCCGGACGGCAGCAGAACGCTCGCCGTCCCCACCCCGCCCTTCAGCTGTCCGGCGACCGCGCCCGTGCCCGCGCCGACACACCCCTCGGCGACCGCCGCGCCCGGCTCGGTGCGCGCGGCGTCCTCGACGGCGGCCCGGCCGGTCGACGCGTCCGGACGGGCCCGCCAGTCGCCGCCCCGGCCCAGGTCGAAGAGGCACGCCGCCGGGACCACCGGAACGACCTGCGCCGGATCTGCGCCGACCCGCACGCCGCGTCCCTGCTCCTCCAGCCATGCCATCACCCCGGATGCGGCGTCCAGGCCGTACGCGCTGCCGCCGGTGAGGACCACGGCATCGATGTGCTGCACCAGGTTGCGCGGGTCGAGCGCGTCCGTCTCGCGGGTGCCGGGGCCGCCGCCGCGCACATCGACGGCGGCGACGGCGCCGCCCTCCGGTGCGAGGACCACGGTGGTGCCGCTGAGCGCGCCCTTCCCCGCGAGCCGCGCATGCCCGACCCGCAGCCCGGCGACATCGGTCAGGGCGTCCAGTCGGTCCGAGGGGGCGGGTGTGTGCGGTGTGTGCGACGTCCGGGGCGCGGCCGACGGCTCCGGTGGTGTGGGGGATCGGGGTGGCTCCGGGGGCTCGGACGGCCCCGACGGTGTGAGGGATCGAGGCGGCTCCGGGGGCCCGGACGGCTCCGACTGGTCTGTGGCGTCGTGGCCGGTCATGCGGTGCTCCTCGTCATGCGGATGGCTGCCTGCGGGCCCGTGCACGGCGAACGTACAGTGCCGGCCGTGGCCGCACGGCCGGTAGTGGGACGCGGACCGGCTGGGGTGCGAATCGGGCCGCTCCTGGCTGTCGCCGCCCGCGACGCGCTCACTCCATAGAGCCTCAAAACAGGACCAATCACCTTATGCAGTCCTACGGTGACGGAGTGACCGAGCCACCAGAATCCTCCGCTGCCGCCGCGCAATCCGCCCCTGGACCGGGCGCCGGCTGGTCCGCGGCGACCGGTGCCCCGCCGTCCGCCGACGGACCGGTCCGCCGTGGTGTCTCGGTACCCCGCTCCGCCACCGCCCGTGCGACCGCGGCCGGCGTCATCGTCTCGCTCCTGCTCGTCGTCGCGATCGTGCTCGGCAGCAGGTTCCTGGAGAACTTCGACTCGGCACTTCTGCCCTATGCCGTGGCCACCGTCTTCCTCGCCTTCGGAGTGGCCTACCGCTACACGGTCTGGGTCTCCGCGCCCGGGGCCCGGCGGCTGTTCAAGAAAGGCTGGGGGAGCCTCTTCTCGGTCGCCAACTTCCGCAAGGCCCCCACCGCACTGCCGAGGATGATCGCCACCTACCTCGGCTTCCAGAAATTCCTCGGCGCCCGCTCGCACGCCCGCTGGGCCGCCCACCAGCTGATCTTCTGGGGCTGCATCCTCGCCTCCCTGATCACCTTCCCGCTGACCTGGGGCTGGTTCACCTTCACCTCAGGCAGTGGGTCCGGCCCCGGCTACGAGATGCGTATCTGGGGCTTCAAGATCATCGGATTCGACTCCCTGGACATTCTGGGCTGGCTGATGTTCCACGGCCTGGACATCGCCGCCGTTCTCGTCATCCCTGGCGCCTCCTACTTCCTGTGGCGCCGGATGAAGGACCGCGGCGCCATCACGGGCCAGCGGTTCGCCTACGACCTGGTGCCGCTGATCGCACTCATCGTCATCTCCGTGACCGGCCTGCTGCTCACCTTCTCCTCGATCTTCCTGCACGGCGGCGGATACGAGTTCCTGGCGATCCTCCACATGGTGTCGGTGGTCTTCACCCTCATCTACATCCCGTTCGGGAAGTTCTTCCACATCGTCCAGCGCCCCGCCGCCGTCGGCATGCAGCTCTTCAAGTACACCGGCCGGCAGGACCAGGAGGTCTTCAGCTGCCGCCGCTGCGAGGAGCCGATCGACACCGCCCCGTACGTCGACAACCTCCGCGGCACCATGCGCGACCTCAGCCTCGACTTCGACGCGTGGGCCGAGTACTGCCCGCGCTGCAAGCGGGTGCTGCGTGGCAGTGCCTATCTCTCCCAGGTGAAGAAGGGCTTCAAGTGACCGCGGACCCCCGAGCGGCCGACCCCCTGGCGATCGTGCCCCTCGACCCCTCCCTGGCACCGCCGGGCACCCGCGGGTTCCGGGACGCGGGCGGCATCCCCGCCGACCAGTGGCACGCCGACCAGAACGGCGAGACGCTCGTCCCCACCCACTGCTGCTTCTGCGGCGTCCAGTGCGGGATGTATCTGCGCGTCGACCGGGCCGGCAAGGTCTTCGGTGTCGAACCCCGCAACCACGACATCAACCGGATGCGCCTGTGCCCCAAGGGCATCAACGCCTATCAGCAGGTCAACCACCCCGACCGGCTCACCGCCCCGCTCATGCGGCGCTCCCGCGACGAGGACTTCCGGGAGGTCTCCTGGGACGAGGCCCTGGACTTCACCGTCGCCGAGATCAAGCGTATCCAGCAGACGCACGGGAACGACGCGTTCGGGCTGCTCGGCGGAGCCAGTCTGTTCTCGGAGAAGACCTATCTGGTCGGCAAGTTCGCCCGGGTCGCCCTCAAGTCCCGGCACGTGGACTACAACGGCCGGCTCTGCATGGTCAGTGCCGCCGGCGCCAACAAACTCGCCTTCGGTATCGACCGGGCCGGAAACCCCTTCTCCGACATCCTGCTCACCGACTGCCTGCTGATCGCGGGTTCCAACGTCGGTGAGTGTTTCCCCGTGATGACCCAGTACGTGTGGGGCGCCCGGGACCGAGGGGCCAGCCTGATCGTCATCGACCCGCGCGAGACGGCCATCGCCCGGACCGCCGACATCCATGTGGCCCTCAAGCCCGGTACCGACTCGGCGTTCTTCAACGCCGTGCTGAACGTGGTCATCGAGGAGGGGCTCACCGACGAGAACTACCTCGCCGCCCACGCCACCGGCTGGGCGGAGGTGAAGGCCAAGGCCGCCGAGTACCCGCCGGCCAGGTCCGCCGAGATCTGCGGGGTCCCGGCCGAGCAGATCGTCCAGGTCGCCCGCACCTTCGCCCGCGCGCCCAAGGCCATGGCCTGGCACGCGCGCGGTATCGAGCACCACTCGCAGGGCGTCGAGAACTGCCTCACCGTGATCAACCTCTGCACGGCCACCGGGCACATCGGCAAGCCCGGTGCCGGATACGGGACCATCACCGGCCAGGGCAACGGCCAGGGCGGCCGGGAGCACGGCCAGAAGTCCGACCTCCTGCCGGGCGGCCGCTCCATCATGAACGAGGAGCACCGCCGGCAGATCTGCGAGATCTGGGGCATCGAGGAATCCGAACTCCCGCCCGCCGGAACCTCGATGATGGAAATGGTCTGGCAGATGCAGCGCCGCGAGATCCGCGGGCTGATCGGCATCTGCAACAACCCCTTCGTCTCCCTCCCCAACTACAAGGTGGTCAAGGAGGGGTACGACGCGACAGAGTTCCATGCCCAATTCGACTTCTTCCTTTCCGAGACCGCTGCCAATGCCCATGTCGTCTTCCCCGTCACCACCTGGGCCGAGGACGAAGGGGTGATGGCCAACGCCGAGGCCCGGGTCGTCAAGCACAACAAGGCGCAGGACCCGCCCCCCGGCGTACGGACCGACACCTGGGTGATGTGCGAGCTGGCCAAGCGCCTCGGCGCGGGCGACAAATTCGAATTCGCCGACTCCCGAGCGGTCTTCGACGAACTGCGGGTCGCCTCCGCCGGCACCGTCAACGACTACTACGGCATCACCTACGAACGGCTGGAGGAGACGGGCGGCATCGCCTGGCCCTGCCCCTCCACCGACCATCCCGGCACCCCCCGGCTCTTCGAGGACGGCAGGACCTACCACCCCGACGGCAAGATCCATATGCAGGTCGTCGAGTGGCACCCGCCGATGGACCCCTACGACGACGAGCACCCGATGTCCCTCACCACAGGGCGCACCGTGGCGCACTTCCTCTCCGGCAACCAGACCCGCCGCCTGGGCGCCCTCGTCGAACAGACCCCGCGCCCCTGGGCCGAGATCCACCCCTCCCACGGCTTCCGCAACGGTGAACCGGTCCGCGTCGTCACCCGGCGCGGCAGCGAGGTCTTCCCCGCCCTGGTCACCGAGGCGATCCGCCCCGACACCGTGTTCATCCCGTACCACTGGCCCGTCCCCACCGCCGCCAACGCGCTGACCATCGACGCCCTCGACCCCCGCTCCAAGATCCCCGAGTACAAGGTCTGCGCCTGCCGCATCGAGCACGCCGAGAAGATCGACGAGGTCCCCGCGCCCCCGGTCGCGCCGGGCCATGTCGCCTACCCGGAGACCCAGGTCTCCCGTACCGACCCGTTGCCGCCCACGTCCCCGCAGGGCCGTGGCACCTCGGAGAGGAGCTGAGGCCCGCATGATGGGCAGAACGATCTTTATCGACCCGGGGCGCTGCATCGGCTGCCAGGCCTGTGTCTCCGCCTGCCGGGAATGCGACTCGCACCGCGGCAAGTCGATGATCCACCTCGACTACACCGACGAGGGCCAGTCCGTCGCCTCCCTTCCCACGGTCTGCATGCACTGCGAGGACCCCGTAGCCCCGTGCGCCGAGGTCTGTCCCGCCGACGCGATCCTGGTGACCGCGGACGGGGTGGTGCAGCAGGCGGACACCACCCGCTGCATCGGCTGTGCCAACTGCGTCAACGCCTGTCCCTTCGGCGTCCCGAAGATCGACCTCCAGGCCAAGCTGCAGATGAAGTGCAACCTCTGCTACGACCGCACCGCCTACGGTCTCGCCCCCATGTGCGCCACGGTCTGCCCGACGGGTGCGCTGTTCTACGGAACCCTCGAGGAGCTCCAGGCGGAACGCCCCGGCGTCCAGGTCGCCGACACCTTCGTCTTCGGTGAGAGCGAGGTCCGCACCGGCGTCGCCATGGTCGTCCCCGCCGACCGGGTCCAGTGGCCGGTGCCCGGCGGCCTCCCCGTCGTGGAGATCAACGGGAAGGACGTCCGCCGGTGAGCGTCACCGAACAGCCGCCCCCCGGAGACCCGCGCGAGGCCCTGCACGACCGGATCGCCGCGGACTCCCTCACCACCCGACGCGACTACCTCCGGATCGTCGCCACCGTCTCCGGCGGACTCGCCGTCGGCGGTCTCGGCGTCGCGGCCGGCATCCTCCCGCGCCACGGCGACCCCGACGACGCCAAGGCACCCGCGCCGAAGCGGGTCAGTACCCATCTGCTGCCCGGGGAGTCAGTCTCCTTCCGCTACCCGGACGAGGAGGACCGCGCGGTCGCTGTCCGGCTCAATGACGGGACCCTCGTCGGCTACTCGGCGATCTGCACCCATCTCGCCTGCGCCGTGCTCTGGCAGAAGGACCGGGGTGCCGAGGGCGAGCTGTACTGCCCCTGCCACGAAGGCGTCTTCGACGCCCGCACCGGCGAGGTCACCGCAGGACCGCCGCCCCGCGGACTGCCCAAGGTGGTGCTCACCGAGGAGACCGACGGCAGCATCTGGGCCGTGGGCACCACCCGCTCCGGCGAGAGCATCGAGCACGGGCTGTGCCGCCAGCTGGGCGACGACCGCTCGGACCTCGCCTCCCGGATCGGCTGCCCCGGAGCCAAGCAGGGCGCAGAGGCCCCTGCCGCCGGCGCCTCCGGCCCGGCGGCCACCGGCGCGGCCGGGACCGGCCCCGAGACCCCGGGCGGGCGGACATGACCGATGCCCAGCAGCCCGAACCCGGTCCGCACCACCCGGAGTACCACCCGGGCAGCGCCCGCCCCGAGCTCAACCGGCCCGTTCATGAGCGCTATCCGCAGATCCGGCCCACCAGTGGCTACGGCGACCCCCGCGTCCGCCGTACCGGACCGGGGCCGGGAGCCGGCACCGACCAGGAGCCGGAGCGCTCCTCGAAGCTCACAGCACGGCTGACCCTGGCCATGACCGTGGTCATCGGGCAGCTCTGGGGCCTGACCGTCATCATCGACGAATGGATGGAGGGCAACTCCGGCACCGCCTGGTGGGGGGCCGGGTTCCTGTGCCTGTCATTCCTCGTCGTGCTCGGCCTCTGGGCGCTGGACCCGAAGGACCGCTGAGCGCAGCCGCGCCGGGAGGGCGGCTGTACCTGGGAGGGCGGCCGTACCCTGGAGGGCGGCCGTACCCTGGAGGTATGAGTACCGCCCCCGCTCCCGGACCGCGTGATCCGAAACCGGACCCGTCGGACCAGCCGGACCCGCCGGACCGGCAGAAGCCGAAGCCGGCACTGGTCTTCGACGATCCGCTGGACCGGCAGTCCTCGGACGACACGGACCGGGGCTGGGGTGAGCGGGCCCCTTCCGGCGGCAGCGCAGCAGACCTGGCCCGCTTCCTCGACGAGAAGCCGCCGCACCACATCTGACTCCGCGGCCCCGGCCGCTTCCGCCGGCTTCCCCGGGCCTGTCCGGTCGTGGACCGAGGTACGACTTCGATCTGCCGGAAAGGCCCTACTCCTCGCGCTCCGGCCCGGACGTCCGGCCGAGGTCCCCCTCCGCCGGGCCGCTGCGCTGGGCGACCAGCGCGTCGCGGATCTCCTTCAGCACCTCCAGCTCGCTGATCTCCATCGTCTCCTGCACGCCCTCCTTCGCCGCCTGCGCGGCCGCGCGCCGGGCAAGGTACTTCGCCATCGGCAGGACCATCAGGAAGTAGACGACGGCAGCGGTGATCAGGAAGCTGAGGGTGGCGCTGAGCACCGAGCCCCAAAGGATCTTGATGCCCTCGGTCGCCTCGCCCGTCTGCGGGTCCGTCACGCAGGGGCCCTTGAGGCAGGAGCTGTAGTTCTCCAGGTCCTTGGTGCCGAACGCACCGACGAGCGGATTGATGACCCCCTTGACGATCGCGTTCACGATGTTGCTGAACGCGGCGCCGATGACGACGGCGACCGCCAGATCGATCACGTTGCCACGCATCAGGAAGGCCTTGAAGCCGTCCAGCAGATTGACCTTCTTCTTCTCGCTCAAGGGTGAGCCGTCCTTTGCATGTGCCGTAAGAGGAGCGAACTCCTCCGCAACCTACGGCAGTACAAGGTGGAACAACCCAATGCGGCACAGGGCTCGGGTGACGTGATGGCGCGTCAGTACGAATCAACACAGAATCACCGCAAGTCCGGCTGAAGCCCCCACGCCCGCCAGCGTCGCGGCCGTGGCGCGCGGTACGGACAGCACGATGAGCGCCCCGTTCTCCGTAGAGCCGTCGGTAGAGCCGTCGGTAGAGCCGCCGGCGGAGGCCTGTGGCACCTGGCTCACCCGCGCGTTCTTCGCCAGGACCCGGGCATCGGCGCCGGGCCCCTCGGACGCGATGACGTCGACGTGGTCACCCGGCCGCAGCAGCCGGACGGTCGCCGCGTCCGCGATCCGGACCGGGGCAGATACCAGCCGGACCGGCGGCGACGCCCGCTCCCGTGCCGCCCCGGCCGTATCCGTTGCCGCGCCCGCCGTCCCGTGTGCCGTGCCGCCGTCCCCGCTGCTGCCCCCGCCCCCGCCGAAACCCGAGGCGGCCAGCGCGGCCGCCGTCAACGCCAGCCCGGCCGCCACCGCCCGTCGCTGTCGCCACACCGCCCGTCGCAGTCGGTATCCACTGCCCCCGCGCACCCGCACCGGCGGGAACGCCGGCACCCCGCAGGGTACGGGCGCGGGGGTGCACATCGGCGGAGAGCCGGAAGGGAGAGCGGAGCGCGAGGGAGTGGACGATTTGGTCGAGCCGGTCGAAAGCATGCCAAACACCGCCTGGGGAAAGGGAGTCGGTGAACCCGGGGAGTGCGTCGCCCCGGATGAACAGCCCTCACGATCCAGCATCCGCGAGATTCCCGCCGAGCCCTGTGGACGGCCCGGCCGATGTGGAAAACTCCCTCACCCGCCGCGCCCCGCCCGTCCGTCCCTCTCTCCCTTGCCTGCCGCGCGGCCTACGGCAGCTCGATCCCCGTGTCGATCCCGTCCAGCGCGTGCGCGCACAGGCATGCCCGGTCGGCCTCAGGGGGCAGCGCGGCCACCGCGTCGAAGAGCACCGAGCGCAACCGGTCGACATTGGCCGCGAACACCTTGAGCACCTCTTCGTGGGAGACGCCCTCGCCGGCCTCCGCGCCCGCGTCCAGGTCCGTCACCAGCGTCATCGTCGTGTAGCAGAGCCCCAGTTCGCGGGCCAGGACAGCTTCGGGGTGTCCGGTCATGCCGACCACCGACCAGCCCATCGCCGCGTGCCAGCGCGATTCGGCCCGAGTCGAGAAGCGCGGCCCTTCGACGACCACCAGCGTCCCGCCGTCCACGGGCTCCCACTCCCGGCCCCGGGCCGCCGCCAGCGCGGCCTTGCGCCCCTCGGGGCAGTACGGGTCCGCGAAGCCGAGGTGCACCACGTTCGGCGCCACCCCGTCCGCCCGGGTCTCGCCGTCGTAGAACGTCTGGACGCGGCTCTTCGTGCGATCCACCAGCTGGTCCGGTACGAGCAGCGTCCCGGGCCCGTACTCCGGCCGGAGCCCGCCGACCGCGCACGGGCCGAGCACCTGCCGTACGCCGACCGAGCGCAGCGCCCACAGATTGGCGCGGTAGTTGATGCGGTGCGGCGGCACGTGGTGGCCGCGTCCGTGCCGGGGGAGGAAGGCGACCCGACGGCCGCCGATCTCGCCGAGGAAGACGGAGTCGCTCGGCTGTCCGTAAGGGGTCTCCACGCGAACCTCGGTGACGTCCTCCAGGAAGGAGTACAGCCCCGAGCCGCCGATCACACCGATCTCTGCGTTTGCCATGCCGTCACACTATCGGGGCCGTAAACGCCCATGACCCCGCCGATGTGGATCAGCGGGGCCAGGGGTGAAACAGGTGGGGCGTCGGCTCAGGCAGCCGACGAACCGCTCGAGGAGCCCGAAGAAGAGGAGCTCGAAGAACTCGACGACGAAGAACTCGAAGCGGACGACGTCGACGACGAAGAGGCCGAGGACTTGGTGTCCGACCCCGTCGAGGACGACGATCCGGAATCGGAGGTCTTCGCGGCGGCCGGTGCGGGCGTGCTGCTCGACGAGGAGCCACGGCTGTCGTTCCGGTAGAAGCCGGAACCCTTGAAGACAATGCCGACCGCCGAGAACACCTTCTTGAGGCGTCCTTCGCAGCTCGGGCACACCGTCAGGGCGTCATCGGTGAACTTCTGCACCGCTTCGAGGCCCTCGCCACACTCGGTGCACTGGTACTGATAGGTCGGCACTTGTTCCTCCTGGCACTCTGACTCAATGAGTGCTAACGACGCTCCATAGTGACGTATTCCGCTGGATCAGTCCACCGTGACCGGCCCGCGGTGACCGATACCACGTGCAACGGTCCGCCCTGGGGTGCTCGGTACGAGCCGGGAACGCAGGGTCAGCAAGGTCGCCAGCGCCAGCACCGTACCCACCAGCGGCACCAGGAATCCGGTGCTCGCGCCGTGGGCGTCCGCGAGCTGTCCCGCGACCGTCACGGCGGCCGCCTGGCCCAGCGCGACCGCGCCGGTCAGCCAGGTGAAGGCCTCGGTCCGGGCGGAGTTCGGGACCAGTGCCTCGACCAGTGTGTAGCCGCTGATCAGGGCGGGGGCGATGCAGAGACCGACCAGCAGCCCGAGCCCGGCCAGCAGGGGCACGGAGTGCACCGCCCACAGGCCCGACGCGGTCAGGGTCAGCGCCGCGTATCCGGCGATCAGCCGGCGCCGCGGCCCGGTCTTCCAGGCGATGGCCCCGCAGGCGATGCCGGCCAGCATGTTGCCGGCCGCGAAGATGCCGTACAGCACCCCGTTCGAGCCGGGGCTGCCGATCTCCTCGGCGAAGGCGGTCAGTGAGACCTGCATGCCGCCGAAGACCGCGCCGATCCCGAGGAAGGCCACCGCGAGGACGCGTACTCCCGGTACCGAAAGGGCGGATGCGTGCCGCGGGGAGCCGGCGGTCCCGGCCTCGCGCACCGTCGGCTGGGTGGCGCGCTGGGCGGCGAAGAACAGCCCGCCGACCAGCGTCAGTGCGGCCTCCGCGACGAGGCCGGCGGCCGGATGTATGCCGGTGCACAGCGCGGTGGCGATGACCGGGCCGATGACGAAGGTGAACTCGTCCGTCACCGATTCGAAGGCCGCCGCGGTCGACATCAGCGGCGAGGCCTCACGGCCGGGCGCCGCTCCGAGCACGGCTGCCCAGCGGGCCCGCACCATGGGCCCGATCTGCGGGATGGAGGCGCCCGTCGGCACGGCCGCCAGGAACAGCGCCCAGATCGGGGCGTCCGCCAGCGCGAGCACCGTCAGGGCCGCCACGGACGCCGCGTGCACGAGGACGCCGGGCAGCAGGACGGCCCGCTGCCCGAACCGGTCGGCGAGCTTGCCGGTCTGCGGCGCGAACAGGGCCATGGAGACCCCGCTCACCGCGGCGACGGCGCCCGCACTGCCGTAGGAGCCGGTGGTGTGCTGGATCAGCAGCACGATGCCGATGGTCAGCATGGCGAAGGGCTGCCGTGCGGCGAAGCCCGGCAGGAGGAAGGTCCACGCACCCGGAGTGCGCAGCAACTGCCCGTATCCGGGGCGGTCGGAGACCGTGGACACCACGGTCCATGCCTTTCTGCCGCCTGGTGGCCTTGCTCCCGCAGGCGGGCCGGCACGTGGGTGCGGACCCGGTCAGGAGCTGCCGAGAGCTGTCCTCTTCGCGCGGAACTGCGGTAGATGCCGGGCGCTCGCAGCAGAGGCGGAGGACGCCACGACCGCCATACGGTCGCGCCAGCTCTGCGTCAGGCAGAGTTGGTCGTTCAAGATCGTTCGAGTGTCGATCGTTGAGTATCGGTGGATCTGAATCTGGGTGGACCGGTCCCTGCCGGATGCCTTCCGTACGGAGGTGCGGCACCGGGGTGCGTCACGGCCGTACGGGGCATGGACAGGTTTCCCTCATGGTACAGGCGGAATGGCACCCGTACCTGCGAATGCGCGCCAGTCACCCTCCGTAACCTACGAACGCGGGCGTGTGCTCACCGGTGGGCCTTCTCTTCGCGAGCCTTCGCTTCCCGGTTCCTCGCCTCGCGATGCTTCTCCTCGCGGGTCTTCGTCGCCCGGTCCTTCGTCTCGCGCGACGAAGCCCCGTCCGGCGTCCTGCCCAGCTTCTTCACTGCTCTGAGCGCATTGGACACATGCGGTCCGGTGAAGGGTTCCGCATGCTCCGGGTGGGGCTCGGTTCCGAGCCAGCCGGCCAGCTTGCCGCCCTCGCCGACCGCGCGCAGCCGCGCCTCCGTCGCGTCGCGCACCGGATCGGTCGCCACGACGAGCAGTTCGTCGCCGCGGCGCAGTACGGTCGGCGGCGTGGGGACGAAGCTCTTGCCGTCCCGTACGACGAGGGTGACCGCGGCGCCCGACGGCAGCCGCAGTTCGCCGACCTCGACGCCGTGCATCTTCGACTTGGCGGGGATGGCCACCGACAGCAGATGTCCGCGCAGCCGCTCCAGGGGCGCCGACTCGATGCCGAGGTCGGCCGTCTCGGACGGGTCGTCGGCGATCTTGAGGGCTTTCGCCAGCCAGGGCAGGGTCGGTCCCTGGATGAGGGTGTAGACGATGACGAGTACGAAGACGATGTTGAAGACCCGGGTGGAGCCCTCGATACCGGACACCATCGGAATGGTCGCCAGGATGATGGGCACGGCGCCGCGCAGCCCGGCCCATGACATCAGGGCCTTCTCCTGCCAGGGCAGCCGGAACGGTGCCAGCGAGAGGAAGACCTCCAGCGGCCGGGCCACCATGGTGAGCACCAGGCCCACGACGACGGCGGGCCAGAAGTCGTCGAGCAGGTCGTGCGGGGTGACCAGCAGACCGAGCAGCACGAACATGCCGATCTGGGCCAGCCAGCCGAGCCCGTCGGCGAAGCCGCGGGTGGCGGGCCAGTGCGGCAGCTTGGCGTTGCCCAGGATCATCGCCGCGAGGTAGACGGCGAGGAAGCCACTGCCGTGGGCCATGGCGCCCGCCGCGTACGCGGACACGGCGATGGCCATCACGGCGATCGGGTAGAGGCCGGAGGCGGGCAGCGCCACATGACGCAGTCCGTACGAGCCCAGCCAGCCGACGGCGATGCCGATGGCCGCGCCGATGGCCAGTTCCAGGGCTATCTCGCCGACCAGTACGTACCAGTGGTCCACCGGACCCACGGTCGAGAAGGCGACCACGAGAATCACCACAGGGGCGTCGTTGAAGCCGGATTCGGCCTCCAGGACGCCGGTGATCCGGGAGGGCAGCGGAACCTTGCGCAGGACGGAGAAGACCGCGGCGGCGTCCGTCGAGGAGACCACCGCGCCGATGATCAGTGCCTGCCGCCACTCCAGGCCGACGAGGTAGTGCGCCCCGGCCGCCGTCACGCCCACGCTCACCGCGACGCCGACGAGGGAGAGCATCACGGCCGCGGGCAGCGCGGGTTTGATCTCTTTCCACTTCGTGCCCAGTCCGCCCTCGGCGAGGATCACGACGAGGGCGGCGTAGCCGATCACCTGCGTGAGTTCCGCGTTGTCGAACTTGACGTCGAAGAACCCGTCCTGGCCCATGGCGATACCGATGCCGAGGTACAGGAGCAGACTCGGGAGCCCGCTGCGTGACGAGATCCGTACCGCCGCCACCGCGACGAGCAGGACAAGTGAGCAGACGAGCAGGAGCTCGTTGAGCGCGTGGACAGTCAGTGGCCGGATCCTTCCCTGCGGACGCCTGCCGGATCGTTTCCCGGCAGCCGGTACTTCGTTACCTTACCTAATCTTTAACGTTTTCTTGATGCGTTCGAGTACTCGTGCGATCACTACGCAATTCGAACCATCCCGATACCGCGTCAGAGGGGCTTCCGGGCTGCGCCTATGGTTGCTCCTGCACTCCCCAGGACCACCCTGCCCCTCGAAGGACAGCGATGCCCGCCAACACAACCGCCTCTTCCGGCTCCACCGGTTCCGCCGGTGGCGGGTCGCGCAAGAAGAAGGGGCGACGCGCCCGCCTGATCGTGATCGTCCTGGTGCTGGCGCTTGTCGCGGGTATCGGATACGGCACGTACTGGTCCGTATCCACCGTCCGGGCCTCGTACCCCCAGACCAGCGGGACCGCCCAGCTCGCCGGCCTCGACAGCAACGTCGAGGTGAAGCGCGACGGCTACGGCATTCCGCAGATCTATGCCGACTCCGACTCCGACCTGTTCCGCGCCCAGGGCTTCGTCCAGGCGCAGGACCGCTTCTGGGAGATGGACGTCCGCCGTCACATGACGTCCGGCCGGCTCTCCGAGATGTTTGGGTCGGGACAGGTCGAGACGGACTCCTTCCTGCGCACGCTGGGCTGGCGCAAGGTCGCGCAGGAGGAGTACGACCACGTCCTGTCCGCGGAGACCAAGAAGAACCTCCAGTCGTACGCGGACGGGGTGAACGCCTACCTCAAGGGCCGTGACGGCAAGGACATCTCCGTCGAGTACGCGGCGCTCGGCTTCACCAACGACTACAAGCCGACGAAGTGGACCCCGGTCGACTCGGTCGCCTGGCTGAAGGCCATGGCCTGGGACCTCCGCGGCAACATGCAGGACGAGATCGACCGTTCGCTGATGACCAGCAGGCTCGACGCGAAGCAGATCGAGGACCTGTACCCGCCGTACCCGTACGACACGCACAAACCGATCGTCTCCGAAGGCGGCATCTCCCCGGCCACCGGGAAGTACGACGCACAGGCGACGCCGTCGGGCAACGTGGGCTCGTCCACCGCGGCGGGTGCGACCCAGGGCCTGAACACCCAGCTCGGCGCGCTCTCCGACACCCTCGACAAGATCCCCTCGCTGCTGGGCCCGAACGGCACCGGCATCGGGTCGAACTCCTGGGTGGTCTCCGGCAAGTACACGACGACCGACAAGCCGCTGCTCGCCAACGACCCGCACCTGGCGCCGCAGCTGCCCTCGCTCTGGTACCAGATGGGGCTGCACTGCCGCACCGTCTCGGCGACCTGCAAGTACGACGCCGCCGGCTACACCTTCTCCGGCATGCCGGGCGTGATCATCGGCCACAACCAGGACGTCGCCTGGGGCTTCACCAACCTGGGCGCGGACGTCACCGACCTCTTCCTGGAGAAGGTCTCCGGCGACGGCTACCAGTACGACGGCAAGGTCAAGCCGTTCACCACCCGCGAGGAGACCATCAAGGTCGCGGGCGGCAAGGACCGGCACATCACCGTCCGTGAGACCAACAACGGGCCGCTGGTCTCCGACCGCAACAGCGAGCTGGAGAAGGTCGGCCAGAAAGCGCCCGTCACCAACGCCGCCCCGGACCGCGCCGACGGTTACGCGGTGGCGCTGAAGTGGACCGCGCTGGAACCCGGCAAGTCCATGGACGCCGTCTTCGAGCTCAACCGGGCCAAGGACTTCACGTCCTTCCGTGCGGCGGCCGAGCACTTCGAGGTTCCCTCGCAGAACCTCATCTACGCCGACACCAAGGGCCACATCGGCTACCAGGCGCCGGGGAAGATCCCGGTCCGCAAGTCAGGCGACGGCACGATGCCCAGCCCCGGCTGGTCCTCGTCGTACGGGTGGAAGAAGGACCCGATCCCGTTCGACGAGCTGCCGTACGAGTACGACCCGAAGCGCGGGTACATCGTCACCGCCAACCAGGCGGTCATCGACGAGGACAAGTACCCGTACATGCTCACCAAGGACTGGGGCTACGGCACCCGCAGCCAGCGGATCAACGACCTCATCGAGTCGAAGATCAAGGGCGGCGGGAAGATCTCGACCGACGACATGCAGAAGATGCAGATGGACAACACCAGCGAGATCGCCGCGCTGCTGGTGCCCGAGCTGATGAAGCTCAACATCGCGGACAAGGACGTCCGGGAGGCGCAGAAGCTGCTGGAGGGCTGGGACTACACCCAGGAGTCCGACTCGGCGGCGGCCGCGTACTTCAACGCGGTCTGGCGCAACATCCTCAAGCTGGCCTTCGGCGACAAGCTGCCCAAGGAGATGCGGGTCAAGGGTGAATGCCTGAACGTGCCCCCGGCCAAGAGCTCCGGCCCGGTCGACGAGCAGGACAAGCTGGTACGCGAATGCGGCCAGCGCGCCCCCGACTCGGCGCAGCCGGACGGCGGTGACCGCTGGTACCAGGTCGTCGGGAACCTCATGGACAAGCCGGACAGCGACTGGTGGAAGACGCCGGCGAACCGCAAGGACGAGGCGACCGAGAACCGTGACCAGCTGTTCGCCCGCGCCATGGAGGACGCCCGCTGGGAGCTGACGGCCAAGCTCGGCAAGGACATCACCACCTGGAACTGGGGCCGGCTGCACCAGCTGACTCTGAAGAACCAGACCCTCGGCAAGGAAGGGCCCGGACTGCTCCAGCGGGCGCTCAACCGGGGCCCGTGGAACCTCGGCGGCGGCGAGGCCGCGGTGGACGCCACGGGGTGGAACGCGGCGGGCGGCTACGAGGTCGTCTGGGTCCCGTCGATGCGGATGGTCGTCAACGTGGGGGACTGGGACAAGTCCCGCTGGATCAACCTCACCGGCGCCTCCGGGCACGCGTTCAGCGCCCACTACACCGACCAGACCGACAAGTGGGTCAACGGCGAGCTGATCGGCTGGTCCTTCGGGACGAACGCGGTGGCCCGGGGTACGAAGGACACGCTGACCCTGAAGCCATAGGGGCGGGCCGGTGGCGCTTCAGCGCCCGCTGAAGCGCCGGGAGCCCGCCGGGGTCACGACAGCGTCCACGGGGTGGTCGTGCGGTTCCTCAGGGACCCGCGCGGCCACCTCGTTGTCGTACAGCAGGACGATCAGCGCCGGGTTCGCCCCGGCCGCCGCGAGGCGCGCCAGCACCCGGTCGTAGCTGCCGCCGCCGCGGCCCAGCCGCATCCCGCGACCGTCGACCGCGAGGCCGGGCAGCAGCACCGCGTCGGCGTCCAGGACGGCGTCGGGGCCGAGCCTCTGCCCGCCGGGTTCCAGCAGGCCGCGGCCGGCCTTCTCAAGGCTCCCGGGGCCGTCGTACGGCGCCCAGTCCAGATCGTTGTCCGGCAGGAGCACCGGAAGCAGCACCCGTACGCCCCGCGCGCGCAGCGCGTCCAGCAGGGCCCGGGTGCCCGGTTCGCGCCCCACCGAGACGTAGGCGGCGACGGTACGGGCTCTGGAGAGCTCGGGGAGAGCGAGTGCGTGACGGGCCAGAACCGCGGCGGCCCCTTCGGCGTACTCGTCGGTCAGGAGGCGTCGTGCGGCGAGCAGTTCACGCCGCAGCAGCGCCTTTGCGGACATGTCGGAGTTCAACGGGGCACCCATGGACCTCTCGTGCGGGCATATATGAGTACAAAGTTAACCGGAGGCTCACCTTCCGCCCATGTGTGCCGGTTATGGTTCTGCGCATGACTCAGTCGAACCCCAGGATCAGCAAGGCTGTCATCCCGGCAGCGGGCCTCGGTACCCGCTTCCTGCCGGCCACCAAAGCCACTCCCAAAGAGATGCTGCCTGTCGTCGACAAGCCTGCCATCCAGTACGTCGTCGAGGAGGCGGTGGCCGCCGGGCTCTCCGACGTACTGATGATCACCGGTCGCAACAAGCGTCCCCTGGAGGACCACTTCGACCGCAATTACGAACTGGAGTCGGCGCTCACCCGCAAGGGCGACGCCGAACGGCTGCGCAAGGTCCAGGAGTCGAGCGACCTGGCCACGATGCACTACGTCCGCCAGGGCGACCCGCGCGGCCTCGGCCACGCGGTGCTGTGTGCGGCGCCGCACGTCGGCGACCAGCCGTTCGCGGTCCTTCTCGGTGACGACCTGATCGACCCGCGTGACCCGCTGCTGGCCCGCATGGTGGAGATCCAGGAGCGCGAAGGCGGCAGCGTCATCGCCCTCATGGAGGTGCCGCCCGAGCTGATCCACCAGTACGGCTGCGCGGCCGTCGAGCCCACGGCCGAGGATGATGTGATGCGGATCACCGGTCTCGTCGAGAAGCCGGAACCGGCCGACGCGCCCAGCAGCCTCGCCATCATCGGCCGTTACGTCCTGGACCCCGCGGTCTTCGGGATACTGCGCCGGACCGAGCCGGGCCGCGGCGACGAGATCCAGCTGACCGACGCCCTGCAACTGCTGGCCGAGGACGAGAAGATCGGCGGACCGGTGCACGGCGTCGTCTTCAAGGGCCGCCGCTATGACACCGGTGACCGGAGCGACTATCTCCGTGCCATTGTCAGACTCGCGTGCGAACGTGAAGATCTGGGCCCGGAGTTCCGGTCCTGGCTCCGCAGTTACGTCACCGAGGAGATGTAGCACCTTGAGCAGCACGATCTGGTCGGTGGACGAGCACCTGGAAGACATCCTCGCCGCGGTGAAGCCGCTCGAACCCATCGAGCTGCAACTGCCCGAGGCGCAGGGCTGCGTCCTGGTCGAGGACGTCGTGGTGGAGATCGCCCTGCCGCCCTTCGACAACAGCTCGATGGACGGCTACGCGGTCCGGGTCGCCGATGTGGAGGGCGCCACCGAGGAGTTCCCCGCGGTCCTCACCGTCATCGGGGACGTGGCCGCGGGCGACGCCGGACTCCTCGGCGACCAGCGGGTGGGGCCGGGCGAGGCCGCCCGCATCATGACCGGCGCGCCGCTGCCGGCCGGTGCGGAGGCCGTGATCCCGGTCGAGTGGACCGACGGCGGCACGGGCGAGGGCCCAGCCGCCTCGATGCGCGCCCACAGCGACGCCCCGGAGGGTGCGCGCGGCGAGGTCCGGGTGCACCGCCCGGTGGAGGCCCGCGCCCATGTACGGGACCGCGGGAGCGATGTGCGCCCCGGCGATCTGGCGCTGCGCGCCGGTTCGGTGGTCGGGCCGCCGCAGATCGGGCTGCTCGCGGCGATCGGCCGCTCGACGGTGAAGGTGCGGCCCCGGCCGCGCGTCGTCGTCATCTCCACCGGCAGCGAACTGGTCCAGCCCGGCGAGGAGCTGACCGGCGGCCAGATCTACGACTCGAACAGCTTCGCGCTGACGGCCGCCGCACGCGACGCCGGAGCGATCACCTACCGGGTCGGCGCCGTCACCGACGACGCCGACACGTTGCGCGGCACGATCGAGGACCAGCTGATCCGCGCCGACATCGTCGTCACCACCGGCGGCGTCAGCGTCGGCGCGTACGACGTGGTCAAGGAGGCGCTGTCCTCGGTGGGCGACGAGGACGAGCCGGGCAGCGGTATCGACTTCCGCAAGCTCGCCATGCAGCCGGGCAAGCCGCAGGGCTTCGGATCCATCGGCCCGGAACACACCCCGCTGCTGGCGCTGCCGGGCAACCCCGTCTCCAGCTACGTCTCCTTCGAGCTGTTCGTGAGGCCCGCGATCCGCACCCTGATGGGCCTGCCGGATGTGAACCGCCCGACAGCCAGGGCCACTCTGGTCACCGACAAGGCGCTGTCCTCGCCCGCCGGTAAACGGCAGTTCCTGCGGGGCACGTACGACGCGGAGGCAGGCACGGTCACCCCTGTGGGCGGGTCCGGATCGCATCTGATCGCCGCTCTCGCCCAGGCCGATGCGCTGATCGTGCTGCCCGAGGACGTCACCTCGGCCGAGCCCGGCACGGACACCGAGGTGATCCTGATCCGCTGACCCGAGCCCGGTGGCGGTACGGTATCTGCCGCTGTGCCTTCCGGGGGACACCCCCCGGACCCCGGGCCCGCACCCCGGTGCGGCACAGGGGCAACCGGCGCCCTACCGCTAGGCGGAGTTAGTTGAGTACGCAGAACAGGCTGACGCATATCGACGAGGCGGGCGCCGCCCGCATGGTCGACGTCTCCGAGAAGGACGTCACCGCGCGCGTCGCCCGTGCCGCCGGGCGGGTCCTCGTCTCGCCGCGCGTCATCGAACTGCTCCGGGGTGAAGGGGTTCCCAAGGGGGACGCCCTCGCCACCGCCCGTATCGCCGGGATCATGGGGGCCAAGCGCACCCCCGACCTGATCCCCCTCTGTCACCCGCTCGCGGTCTCCGGCGTCACGGTCGACCTGTCCGTGGCGGACGACGCGGTGGAGATCGTGGCCACCGTGCGGACGACGGACCGCACGGGCGTCGAGATGGAGGCCCTGACCGCGGTGTCGGTCGCGGCGCTCACCGTCATCGACATGGTCAAGGCGGTCGACAAGGCCGCGGTCATCACCGATGTCCGGGTCGAGGCGAAGTCGGGCGGCAAGTCCGGCGACTACCGGCGCACCGATCCCGGCGGAGCGGACGCATGACCGCGCCGGAACGCATGACGACGCCGGGACACACGGCCGCGCCCGCGACGCCGCCGTCCGCCTACCGCGCCCTGGTGGTGACCGCGTCGAACCGCGCCGCCGCCGGGGTCTACGCCGACAAGGGCGGCCCGCTGATCGCCGAGGCCCTGAGCGGGCTCGGCTTCACCGTCGACGGGCCGCAGGTCGTCCCCGACGGCGACCCGGTCGAGCAGGCGCTGCGCGCCGGGGTGGCCGCCGCGTACGACGTCATCGTGACCACCGGCGGCACGGGCATCTCGCCCACCGACCGCACCCCCGAGGCGACCCGCCGGGTCCTGGACCACGAGGTCCCCGGCATCCCCGAGGCGATCCGTGCCGAGGGCCGGGACAAGGTCCCCGCGGCCGCGCTCTCGCGCGGTCTGGCGGGCGTGGCCGGCCGCACCCTCGTGGTGAACCTGCCCGGATCCACCGGCGGGGTGCGCGACGGGCTCGCCGTCCTGACCCGACTCCTGGTGCACGCCGTCGACCAGCTCCGCGGCGGCGATCACCCCCGACCCGGGAGCCCGAGCTGAACGTGCCGACCTGGCCGGTGACCCTGGTGGACGGCGATGTCACCCTCCGGCCGATAAAGCTGCGCGACCAGAACATGTGGCGCGAGGTCAACCGGCGCAACCGGGACTGGCTGCGCCCCTGGGAGGCGACCGTGCCGCCGCCGGCCCCCGGCGGTCCGGTGGCCCAGCGCCCCACGTACCGGCAGATGATCCGCCATCTGCGGGCCGAGGCCCACGCCGGCCGGATGCTGCCCTTCGCGATCGAGTACCAGGGCCGGCTGGTCGGTCAGCTGACCGTCGCCGGAATCACCTGGGGCTCGATGTGCTCGGGCCATGTCGGTTACTGGGTGGACCAGGAAGTGGCCGGCCGCGGTGTGATGCCGACCGCGGTCGCCCTCGCCGTCGACCACTGTTTCCGCACGGTCGGGCTGCACCGGATCGAGGTGTGCATTCGCCCGGAGAACGGGCCCAGCCGGCGGGTCGTGGAAAAGCTCGGATTCCGTGAGGAAGGGATCCGCCCCCGCTATCTGCACATCGACGGCGCCTGGCGGGACCATCTGATCTACGCGCTCACCTCCGACGAGGTGCCCGACGGGCTGCTCCGGAGGTGGCAGCGGGCCCGGCAGGAGCCACCCCGAACATCGCACTAAATAAAATAAGTGTTCGAAATTGATCACCGTTTGACCGCTAACGAACGCGCAAACGCCGACTGTTGATCCGAACAATCACAAAAAAAGTCCGTGATATCAGCCGGATCGTGCGACACACCGCGCCAATTGGCGGATGCCTCCATGCAAACCCCTCTACGGTGTGAGATGTGAGCAGCAGCGGCCTCATCTACGCAGTCATCGTCGGGGCCTGGGCCGCCTACTTGGTGCCGATGTGGCTCCGCAGGCAGGACGAGCTCAACGAAGCCCGTCCGACGGAACGCTTCAGCACCGCCATCCGGCTGCTGTCCGGAAGGGCGGCGATGGAGCGCCGGTATGCCAAGGGGCTCCAGGAGCGCACCGACGATGAGGCGGCGCCCGACGCCGAACCGGACGTGAGCACGGATCGAATGGATTCCGTCGACGTCCGGAACTTCTCCGCGCCTCCGGCGCATACCGAGGCCCGGGTTCACGACCCGGCCCGTACGCCGGAGCGCGCACCGAAGGGACGCCCGGCCAGGGAACGGTCCGCGGCCCCCTCCGACCCCGCACCCGCCCGGCGCCCGCGCCCCGGCGGGATCGACGCCGAACGGGCCCGGCGTGCGCAGCGCACCCAGGTCCTCGCGCGCCGCCGGCGCACCACCGTCGTCCTCTTCCTCGCCTTCACGCTCGGCGCGGTCGTCGCGGCGGTCGGCGGCCTGCGGTTCCTGTGGGCACCCGCGGTCCCCGCGGTGCTGCTCAGCACGTACATCGTGCATCTGCGGGCCCAGGAGCGGCGCAGGTTCGCCTTCACCATGGACCGGCGACGGGCCGAGGTGGCGGCGCAGCGGCTCCGCGAGAACCGCCCGCGCAGGCACCAGCCGGCCGCGACGGCACCCGCCGAGCCGGACGAGGATCCCGAAGCGCGCCACCCCGTCCCCGAGCCGACCCCCACGGTCTCTCCGCAGGAGGCCGGCCGCCGTGCCCTGGTCGAGCAGACGGACCACGCGGAGTGGGTGGACCAGCAGCGTGAGCGCGGCCGGGTCCAGGGCGACAGCTGGGAGCCGGTCCCGGTCCCGCTGCCGACCTATGTCACCGCCCCGGTCGCCCCGCGCGCCACGGGCGGCGTCGAGGTGGGCAATCCGGAGACCTGGAGCGCGGCCCGCTCCAGCACCGCCGAGCCCAGCCAGCCGGGCGCCCCGCAGGCCGCCGCGCCCTCCGTGGATCCCGCGCCGCGCCAGCGCACCAGCCAGTCCCGCCGCTCCCGCGACCGGGGCCGGACCCCCCTCTTCGACCAGTACGACGAGGACGACCGGCCCCGCGCGGCCAACGAGTGAGGCCTCCGCCCCGCGCCGCGACGCCGACTCGGCTGACCAGCGCGGAACGGATTTCCGACCACCCCGGTGAGGGTGCTAAAGTTTCACTCGTTGCAAGGGCCTGTGGCGCAGTCTGGTAGCGCACCTCGTTCGCATCGAGGGGGTCTGGGGTTCAAATCCCCACAGGTCCACCGCATCGCAACTCAGAGCCCCTGCCGGGGAAACCCGGTGGGGGCTCTTTGGCGTCGTCAGCCGCTCCGGCCGTGCCGCAGCCGTGCACCGCGGCCGGGGAGCGGGGCCGGTGGTCTCGGCCGGATGTACCGTCACGTCCGCTCCCCGCACCCATTCCTGCGTGCCGTCACTCCGTGAACATCGCCAGGCCTACTGCGCGTCGGGGTCGCGGGCGATCCAGCCCGGGGAGTCGAGCCGGATCGCATGGTCGCCGACGAGCGACCGGAGCGCGTCCTCGAGTACGGCGAGCGACTCCGTACCCACCTGTTCCTCCCACTGCTCGCGCAACTCGTCGAAGATCGCTTCGCCCTGTCCCAGCAGTGCGAGTCCGCGTTCTGTGACGCGAAGCCGCGTCCGCCTACGGTCGGCCGGGTCGGCCTGGCGCGCTACGTAATCGCGTTCCTCCAGTACGGCGATCGTCTTCGCGGCCGCCTGCCTCGTCACCGACATTCTGCGGGCGAGCTCGGCGGCGCTGTCGGCGCCGGACAGGATCGAGTGGAGGGCGAAGTCGTGCACCGTCCGTACGTCCTCGTGCCCGCGCTCGGCGAGCTCGGTGGTGGCTCGGTCCGCCAGGGTGCGGAAGCCGGCGAGCAGGAGCAGCGCAAGATCGGCGCCTGATCTGGACATGCGGCCAGCATACGGTCACCTTTGACAAGGGCAACCTGGTTGCCTATCTTCATTGGCAACCAGGTTGCCTATGTGGGAGCTTCTCATGACCACCACCACGCCTTCCGGCGCGACCCTTCCCGGCGTCACCCATCACCTCGCCGACGTCAACGGAACGCAACTGCACTACGTCTCCGCCGGCACCACGGGCTCTCCGATCCTGCTGGTGCACGGCTGGCCGGAGACGTGGTGGGCGTTCCGCAAGCTGATTCCGCTGCTCGCGCGGACGCACCGGGTCTTCGCCCTCGACCTTCGCGGGTTCGGCGACTCGAGCAACGCCGACACCGACTACGGCGAGGCGGTGACAGCGGAGGACCTGCACCATCTCGTCGAGCACATCGGCGCGGGTCCCGTTCACCTCCTTTGCCAGGACATCAGCGGTGGCGCGGGCTTCCGGTTCGCGGCGACGCGCCCCGAAAACGTCATCAGCTTCACCGGAATCGAGACGGCCCTGGCCGGTTTCGGGTTGGAGGCCCTCGCCGACGTGAACAACCACGGTTCCTGGCACGTCGGATTCCTCGGCGCTCCGGGCATCCCCGGAATGCTCCTTCCGGGCCATGAGCGCGAGCTCCTGGCCGACTGGGCCTTCCCGCTGATGAACGGGACGGAGGGTTCGGTGGGGGACAGTGATGTCGACGAGTTCGTACGGACCTACGCGCGCCCGAACGCCTGGCGGGGTACGGAGGGGCTCTACCGAGGCGTCTTCTCCGACGGGGGCGCCACCAGGGCTCTCGCCGAGTCGCACCCGATCACCGTGCCGGTACTCACCGTTGAGGGCGGCGGCCACGGAATCACCGAGAGGACCTTCCGTCAGGTGTCCGCCGGCGAGTTCACCGCGGTACACCTTGAAGGGGTCGGCCACCTCATCGCGCAGGAAGCTCCGGAAGCACTCGCGGCCGCTGTCCTCGACTTCACCGCAGGAGTCGACGACAAGCCGGCCTGAGCGACGCCACAACCCATCGCCTCAAACCATCGACGGGGCGAACCGGGCGGCTGCCGGGGGCCGGTCCCCGTCGCATAGGCTCAACGCGTTTACCCGCTAGCGAAGTTGTGCGCACAGAGGAGCGTCCTGTGACCGCAGGCATACCCAACCCCCCGATCGACACCAGCAAGCCTCACCCCGCGCGGGTCTACGACTGGCTGCTGGGCGGCAAGGACAACTATCCGGTCGATCAGCAGGTGGCGGAGACGCTGCCGGAGGAGGCGCGGGGCAACGCGGCGCGCAACCGGGCGTTCATGCACCGGGCGTCGGCCTGGCTGGCGCGCGGCGGGGTCGACCAGTTCCTCGACATCGGGACCGGGATCCCCACGGAGCCGAATCTCCACCAGATCGTCCAGGCGATCACGCCCACGGCCCGGATCGTGTACGCGGACAACGACCCGATCGTGCTGCGTCACGCGGAGGCGCTGCTCATCAGCAGGCCCGAGGGGGCCACCGACTACCTCCATGCCGATGTGCGGGAGCCGGAGGCGATTCTCGAACGGGCCAGGGAGCTGCTGGACTTCGACCGGCCCATCGCCCTGTCGCTGATCGCGCTGATGCACTTCCTGCCGGACGACCAGGACCCGTACGGCATCGCCCGCACGCTGGTCGACGCGCTGCCCACGGGCAGTTACCTGGTTCTCTCGCACGGTACGGCCGACCAGCATCCGGAGCTGAAGCAGGAGACCGAGACGGCGTACAAGAAGGGCGCCATCGCGCTGCGGATGCGTACGCGCGCCGAGGTGGAGCCGTTCTTCGAGGGGCTGGAGCTCGTCGAGCCGGGGCTCGTCCCCGCGACCGAGTGGTACCGGGAGGGGCCGGCGCCCGTTGTCGAGCGCAGCGGGTTCTATGTGGGCGTCGGGCGGGTCCGGTAGCCGGGAGGAGGCCTCGGGCCGTAACCGGGAGGCCTCAGGCCGTCCCGTCCCGCAGGGGCTTGGCGAAGCAGAGGCTGTTCTCGTACGTGCGGTAGTGGCCGAACTTCTCGCAGGGCGTGTAGCCGCTGGAGAGGTACAGGGCAATCGCCTCGGGCTGCTGGTCGCCGGTCTCCAGGACCATGCGGACGCGGCCGGCCGCGCGGGCGTCGTCCTCCAGGGCGGCCAGGATGCGGCGGGCCAGGCCCTGCCCGCGTCCCTCGGGTATCACGTACATCCGCTTCAGCTCGGCGTCACCGTCCGAGTACCCCTCGGCGTTGCGCTCCTGCGAGCGCCAGCCGCCGGTGGCGACCGAGCTGTCCGACGGGTCGTAGGCGATCAGATACCGGCCGCGCGGCGGGTCGAACATCGTGGCGTCCAGCGGTGTGACATCGCCCTCGTCCCCGTAGCGCTCTGCGTATTCGAGCTGCACACGATCGTTGAGTCTGGCGGCGTCGGGGTGGTCGAAGGCCCGGGTGTGGATATTCATGCGATCGATGGTACATGTATGCGGAACCCGGATGTCGGTATCGTGCCGGGATGCTCACTGTGACCTCTGTGAATGTAAACGGTCTCCGCGCCGCCGCCAAGAAGGGTTTCGTCGAGTGGCTGGCGCAGACCGACGCCGATGTGATCTGTCTCCAGGAAGTGCGGGCCGAGCCGCAGCAGCTGCCCGATGAGGTGCGTGAGCCCGAGGGGTGGCACACCGTCCACGCGCCCGCTGCCGCCAAGGGCCGGGCCGGTGTCTCGCTCTACTCCCGCCGGGCGCCCGAGCGGGTGCAGATCGGCTTCGGCGGCTTCGGTGACGCCGGCGGCGAGGAGTTCGACGCGAGCGGCCGGTATGTCGAGATCGACCTGCCGGGCGTCACCGTCGCGAGTCTGTATCTGCCCTCCGGTGAGGTCGGTACCGAGAAGCAGGAGGAGAAGGAGCGCTTCATGGCGGCCTTCCTGCCCTATCTGGCCGGGCTGAAGGCACGGGCCGCCGCCGACGGCCGTGAGGTGGTGGTCTGCGGTGACTGGAACATCGCCCACCAGGAGGCGGACCTCAAGAACTGGAAGGGCAACAAGAAGAACTCCGGCTTCCTCCCCGAGGAGCGGGAGTGGCTGACCCGGGTCTTCGAGGAGGCCGCGTACGTCGATGTCGTACGGGGTCTGCACCCGGATGTCGAGGGGCCGTACTCGTGGTGGTCCTACCGGGGCCGCGCCTTCGACAACGACACGGGCTGGCGCATCGACTACCAGGTGGCGACCGCCGGGCTGGCCGCGCGTGCGGTGAAGGCGTGGGTCGAGCGGGCCGCCACGCACGATGAGCGGTGGAGCGACCACGCGCCGGTGACGGTGGTGTACGAGCAGTAGGGGCGGGGCTGCCTCCACGGATCAGGGCGGGCGCTGTCCCGGTCGCGATCCGTCGGGCGGCCCTATCCCGCCGGCGGCTTCGGCGCCTCCGCGTCGCGGCGCAGCCGGCGGTCCAGGGCCATGGAGAGTTCCGCGTCCACCACCGCGCGTGCCAGCGGGCGCAGTTGGGGCGGTTCCGCCTCCGTGCTGTGCTCGCGCAGGGTGGTGACGAAGAGGTCGGCCAGGGCGTCCGCGTGCTCGCGGACCCGGCGGCCCGAGGCGAGGACCGTGGCGAGCGGGACGCCCTCGCGCACCAGCTCGGCGGACACCTCCAGGAGGCGGCGGCTGATGTGCACGATCTCGTCGCCGTCCGTGCCGAGGTAGCCCAGCTCCATGGCGGCCGCCAGGTTCTCCGGGGTGGACTCGCCCTCGAAGAAGTCGGCCAGCTGTTCGGGGGTGAGCCGGACAGGGGTCTCCTCGCTCGGTTCGCCCAGGCCCAGCACCTCCGCGACATCGCGGCCGCTCTCGAAGGTGCGGGCGAGGTCGGCGATGCCGGTCAGGGTGTGGCCGCGCTCCAGCAGGCCCGTGATGGTGCGCAGTCGGGCCAGGTGATGGTCGTCGTACCAGGCGATGCGGCCCTCGCGGCGCGGCGGCGAGATCAGACCGCGTTCCCGGTAGAAGCGCAGGGTCCGTACGGGGATGCCGGCCTCCTTGGCCAGCTCCTCCATGCGGTATTCGCGGTGCTCGCGTCCTTCGGCCACCCCCGCACCCTACCGGCCTGCCCTGTGTGGAGGCCGCATGTTGTACCGCCGGTAACTTTCCCTCGCCGTACCCCTACCCATCGGTACGGAGCTGTTCTAGTCTCCCAACAATGCCAGTGATTGCTGGCAGAGTCGTGTGACGTACCGCGGGAGGCGGCAGCATGGCCCAGCACGAGCACGTACGAGTGGCGGTGATCGGATCCGGATTCGGGGGCCTCGGGGCCGCTGTCCGGCTGCGCCGCGAAGGCATCACCGATTTCGTGATCCTGGAACGCGCGGGTTCGGTCGGTGGTACCTGGCGCGACAACAGCTATCCCGGCTGCGCCTGCGACGTACCGTCCCACCTCTACTCGTTCTCGTTCGCACCCAACCCGGAGTGGCCGCGCACCTTCTCAGGGCAGGAGCACATACGCGCCTACCTGGAGCATGTCGCGGACACCTTCGGGCTGCGCCCGCACCTCAGGCTCAACCATGAGGTGACGATGATGCGCTGGGACGGTGACGAGCTGAACTGGGTCATCGAGAGTGCCGACGGCACCACGGTCGTCGCCGATGTCGTCGTCTCCGCGACCGGTCCGCTCTCCGACCCGAAGATGCCGGACATCCCCGGGCTCGCCGACTTCCCCGGCAAGGTCTTCCACTCCGCCCGCTGGGACCACGACGCCGATCTGACCGGCAAGCGCGTCGCGATGATCGGCACCGGCGCCTCCGCGATCCAGATCGTGCCGTCGATCCAGCCGAAGGCCGGGAAGCTCACGCTGTTCCAGCGCACCCCGCCGTGGGTCATGCCGCGGATGGACCGCGCCATCAGCGGCGCCGAGCGCTGGCTGCACCGCACGCTCCCCTTCACCGGCACCGCGCGCCGCGGACTGCTCTGGGGCATCAGGGAGCTGCAGGTCGGCGCCTTCACCAAGCACCCGGACCAGCTGGGCCTGATCGAGCGGATCGGCAAGGCCAACATGGCCCGGTCGATCAAGGACCCGGCGCTCCGCGCCAAGCTGACCCCCTCGTACCGCATCGGCTGCAAGCGCATCCTGCTTTCCAGCGCCTACTACCCGGCGCTCGCGCAGCCCAATGTGGATGTGGTCGCCTCCGGTCTCAGCGAGGTGCGCGGCTCCACGCTCGTCGCCTCCGACGGTACGCAGGCCGAGGTCGACGCGATCATCTTCGGCACCGGCTTCCATGTGACGGACATGCCGATCGCCGACCGGGTGGTGGGCGCGGACGGCATCACACTCGCCGAGGCCTGGAAGGACGGCATGGAGGCGCTGCGCGGTGCGAGCGCGGCCGGCTTCCCCAACTGGATGACGATCATCGGCCCCAATACGGGCCTGGGGAACTCCTCGATGATCCTGATGATCGAGTCCCAGCTGAACTACATGGCCGACTATCTGCGTCAGTTGAACGTGCTGGGCGGCCGCGTCGCACTCGACGCCCGCCCCTCGTCCGTCGGGTCCTGGAACCGCCGCGTCCAGGAGCGGATGAAGCGCACGGTGTGGAACACCGGCGGTTGCAACAGCTGGTACCTGGACGCCAACGGCCGCAACACCACCGCCTGGCCGGGCACCACCGCCGAGTTCCGCAAAGTGACACGGACGGTCGACATCGCGGAGTACCAGGTCGTCCGGGTGCCTGCGCCTCGGGACGCGAAGCAGGCCGTCGCCGAGGAGGTGGCGGGATGAGCCGGCCGCCGCGCAGCGCGCACCCCCGGCCGGTGCCCGCGCGCGAACTCATGGCCGTCTCCGCCGACGGCTCCCGCCTCCATGTCGAGGTGCACGGGCAGGAGGGCGCCCCCGCGGTGGTCCTGTCCCACGGCTGGACCTGCAACACCGGCTTCTGGGACGCGCAGATCCGGGACCTGGCCGTCGACCACCGGGTCGTCGCCTACGACCAGCGCGGCCACGGCACCTCGCCCGCGGCCGGGCCGGACGGATACAGCACCGACGCCCTCGCCGACGACCTCGAAGCGGTGCTCGCCGCCACGCTGGAACCGGGGGAGAAGGCCGTACTCGTGGGCCACTCCATGGGCGGCATGACGATGATGGCCGCCTCGCGGCGGGCCGGACTGCGTGAGCACGCCGCCGCCGTACTGCTGTGCAGCACCGGCAGCTCCCGGCTGATCGCCGAATCGCTGGTCGTGCCGATGCGGGCCGGTGCGGTACGCACCAGGATGACCCGTGCGATCCTCGGTGCGCGGGCGCCGCTCGGGCCGGTCACCCCGGTCTCCCGTCGCATCCTCAAGTACGGGACGATGGGGGCGGGTTCGGCCCCGGACCGGGTCGACGCCTGCGCCCGGATCGTGCACGCCTGCCCCCGGGGTGCGCGGGTCGCCTGGGGTCACGTCCTCGCGGACCTTGATCTCGACGAGGGCGTACGGGAGCTGCGGGTGCCCACCGCGGTGATCGCGGGCACGGAGGACCGGCTGACGCCGCCGGTCCACGCCCGCGCCGTCGCGGCGGCGCTGCCCGACTGCCTCGGGCTGACCGAGCTGGCGGGCCTGGGCCACATGACGCCGGTGGAGGCGCCGGAGGCGGTCACCGCACGGATCCGGGAACTGGTGACCACGTACCTCCCGTTGCGGGGTACGGCTGATGTCGATGGCAAGGAGGAGGTCGCATGAGCGGCAGGCGCAGTCTCGAAGGACAGGTCGTCGTCGTCACGGGCGCGGCGCGCGGTGTGGGCGAGCTGCTGGCCCGCAAGCTCTCGGCGCGCGGCGCGAAACTGGCGCTGGTCGGCCTGGAGCCGGACGAGCTGAAGATGGTCTCGGAGCGGCTGCACGCGGAGAGCGACCACTGGTACGCGGACGTCACCGACCACGAGGCGATGGCGCGGGTCGCGCAGGAGGTCAAGGAGCGGTTCGGCAAGGTCGACGTCGTCGTCGCCAACGCGGGTGTCGCATCGGGCGGCCCGTTCATCGACTCCGATCCGGTCGCCTGGCGGCGGGTCATCGAGGTCAACCTGATCGGTGGCGCGGTGACGGGCCGGGCGTTCCTGCCGGTCCTGATGGAGAGCCGCGGCTACTTCCTCCAGATCGCCTCGCTCGCCGCGATCACCCCGGCGCCGATGATGAGCGCGTACTGCGCGTCGAAGTCGGGTGTCGAGGCGTTCGCCCACAGCCTGCGGGCCGAGGTCGGCTACCGCGGGGTGAAGGTCGGGGTCGGCTACCTGTCCTGGACCGACACGGACATGGTGCGCGGCGCCGATGAGGACGACGTGATGCGGGAGCTGCGGCAGCGGCTGCCCTGGCCGTCGAACCGGACGTACCCGCTCGGCCCGGCCGTCGACCGGATAGTGGCCGGTATCGAGCGGCGCTCCGCGCATGTGTACGCCCAGTGGTGGCTGCGCGGAATGCAGTCGGTGCGGGGCTACCTGCCGACGCTGATCGGCGTCGTCGGCCAGCGGGAGATGCAGCGCTTCGGCCCGCGGCTGGAGGGCGTCAGCAAGGGGCTGGTCGGCGCGGGAGGCGCCGCTGACCAGGACGAACGTGCTGCGCGCACCCAGCGTGAATGATCGAAATGCGTTGAATGCCCGGTCGTGTAAGTCTGGTCGAGGCCCTTCCGGGGCCATCCCCACGCACCCCACGAGGAGTGAACAGCATGGGCATCGCCGACCAGTTCAAGGACAAGGCTCAGGACCTCGCCGACCAGGCGCAGAAGAAGATGAAGGACAACAAGGGCGAGGGCCAGGAGCGGTCGCAGGACACGTCCGAGCGGGCCTCGGACGCGTCTGAGCAGGGTCGTGACAAGGCCCAGGGTGCGGCGGACGACCTTCGCGAGAAGTTCGACCGCTGACGTCCGCGCGTCCGCGCGCTACGTGGTGAGGGGCGTACCCGGTTGTTTCCGGGTGCGCCCCTTTTCGTCCGGCTGAGGCTGCCTTGACGGCCTGGATGAACGCGGTGCCCGGGCCGCCTTGCCGCGCGACTTCGATCATTTCCGTTGACCATGCACGGCGTGAGGATGTTAGCTACCTCTCGACTCAAACAAACGATTGTTTGGTACTGGTCGAGAGGAACGGTCCGCATGGTGACAGCAGGCGCCGCACGTCCGTCGGAAATCCCTGGTGGCTGGACGCCACGCCTCGTGCTCTCCTTCGCCTCGATCGTCGGCGTCCAGGAGCTCATAGCGGCCAACTTCCAGATGACGTCGACCGCGCGGTCGGAGATCAGCGCGCACTACGCCACCCATCAGAGTGCCTGGCTGCTCACCGCGTTCCTGCTGGTCGGTGCGGTGGTCAGCCCGGTCGCCGGGAAGCTTGCCGACATGTACGGCAAGCGCCTGGTGCTGCTGTTCGCCGTCGCCGGAGCCACGCTCGGGGCGCTGCTGAGCGCGGTGGCGCCGAACTTCGGGGTGGTCATCGCCGGCCGGGCGCTGCAGGGGCTGCTCGTGCCCTGCACCTTCCTCGGGTACTCCCTGATGCGCGACGTGTATCCGTCCAGGATCCTGCCGATGGCGGTCTCGCTGATGACGGCGGGCATGGGGCTCATCAACATTCCCGCGCCCTGGATCACCGGCTGGCTGATGGGCAACTGGGGCTTCCACGGCGTGTTCTGGTTCTTCGCCGTCGTGCCCGCCGTGCTGCTCGCCCCGCTGGCGCTGACCACGGACGAGAGTCCCGTGCGCAATCGCTCCCGGCTCGACCTCCTCGGCGCGCTGCTGCTGGGCGCGGGCCTGGCGTGCCTGCTGATCGGCGTCAGCTTCGGCGCCGACTGGGGCTGGGGTTCGGCGTCGACGCTCGGGGTCCTGGCGGCGGGCGTGGTGCTGACCGGTGTGTGGGTCGTCTCCGCTCTCCGCACCCCGGACCCGATCGTCGACGTCCGCTTCTTCCGGCGCCGGCCGATGATTCTCACCGCGCTCACCGCCGGTCTGGCATCCGCGAACACCGGTGTGTTCAACGCCCTGTTGCCGACGATGTGCATGACGCCGCTCGCGCTGGGCCTCGGGTACGGCTTCGGTGTCGATGCCAAGGGGTACGCGCTGTTCCAGGTGCCGGTCGCGGCCGGAGCCGTGGTCGGCGGGTACCTCGTGGGGCGGGCCATGCGCAGGACCGCGCCGCGCAACCTGATGATCACCGGCCATGCCCTGCTGGTCGTGGGTACCGGGCTGACCGCTCTCCGGCACGACTCCCAGGGGCCGTTGATGGTGTGGGCGCTGATCGAGGGCCTCGGGCTCGGGGTCTCGTACGCCGCCGCCCCGAACCTGGTCATCGCGGTGGTGCCGCCCCAGCTGCAGGCGTCGATGTCGAGCATGGTCCAGGTGTTCCAGAGCACCCTGGCGGCCATCCTGCCGGCCGTCGCCTTCGCCGTGCTGAACGGGCATATCGCGGTCGCGGAGGGCGGCTACGACTTCTACAGCGACGGGGGCATGCGGATCGTGTTCCTCATCGCCTGCGGAGCCTCGGTGGTCGCGTTCTTCCTCGCTCTCGCGCTGCCCAAGCGGAGGGGCGTGGCGGGAGTCCCGGGGCGGGGCGCGCGGGCCGGAGCCGATCCGGGTGTGACCGGTCTCCTGGCTGAGTGAGTGACGGAGGGGGAGTGGGGCCGGCCGGCTGGGCTGACCGGCGCCTGGTGCGGTGCCCCCTTATCCGAGAGCCGCCTCCAGTGCGTCGAAGGCCGCACACACCCGGGCCCTGTGGTCGTCCGCCAGTGCCACCGCGGACTCCCCGGCGAGCAGCCGGCGGGCCGTGGTGACGTAGACCGAGCGGTAGGCGGCGACGGTCAGGGCCGCTGCGAGGGCCGGGGCGGCGTATCCCGTGCCGGGCTCGGCAAGGGCCCGCGCCAGGGCCTCCTCCAGCTCCTCGACGCCCTCGCGGGCGCGGGCCCGCAGGGCGGGTGACGCGATGACGACCCGCCAGAAGGCGGGGAAGTCGTCGTCCACCGCGGACAGCGGGTGGTGCTGATCGAGGAGTTCCAGCACCAGGCGGCGCAGGGCCTGCGGCGGGGACTCGGACGGCTCCCGTCGCCGTACGGCCTCGGTGAAGAGCTCGACCGCCTGGGGGATGCGGTCGATGAAGAGGTCCTCCTTGCGCGGGAAGTAGTTGAAGACCGTCATGGTGGAGACCTCAGCGGCTCGGGCGACGTCCGCGACGGTCACGCTGTCGAAGCCGTTCGTGAGGAACAGCCCTGTCGCCACATCCGAGATCCGCTGCCGCGTCGCCCGCTTCTTGCGCTCCCGCAGGGACAGTGCGACTGCTTCCTCCTGTGCTTCCTGTTCCTTCGGCATGGCGAAAACTCTACCCGGAAACCTATAGCGAATACATGTTTTTAGTGACTACAGTTATCTGTCATGGATCTGATGACGCACTACGACGTGGTGGTCGCCGGCGCCGGCCCCGTCGGCCTGATGCTCGGCTGCGAACTGCGCCTCGGCGGGGTGGCCCGGGTGCTGGTCGTCGAGCGCCTGGCCGAAGTGGACGAGACCATCAAGGCGGGGGCCATCAATACCCCCACAGCTGTGGCCCTCGACCGACGGGGGCTGCTGCCCGCCCTGGTGGAGGTCCAGCAGCAGACGATGGACCGGTTCCGGGAGTTCCAGCGGGCGCGCGGCGGGGACGGGAACGCCCCGCCGCCCCCGAAGTTCGCCGGGCACTTCGCCGGGATCACGCTGGATGCGGGCCTGTTGGACACGGCGGACCCGGCCTTCGCCGACGTCGGTCCGGCAGGTGACGTGGGCCTGATACCGCAGTCCTCGCTGGAGCGGCTGCTCGCCGGCCGCGCCGGGGAGCTCGGCGTCGAGCTGCGTCGGGGAGTCGAGCTGACCGGTTTCGAGCAGGACGACGACGGGGTGACCGTGCACCTGGCGCCGGCCGACGGCTCGGCGCCCGAGTCCGTACGCGCGGGCCGGTTGGTCGGCTGCGACGGCGGCCGCAGCGTCGTGCGCAAGCTCGCCGGATTCGACTTTCCCGGGACGCCGCCGGAGATCACCGGCTACCAGGCCCTGGTGGGCCTGGACGGAGCGGAAGGGCTCGCGAACGGCTGGACCGCGACGGACACCGGTGTGTACGTCCACGGCCCGGTGCCCGGTCGCGTCCTCACCGTCGAGTTCGACGGACCGCCGGTCGACCGCACGGAGCCCGTCACCGCCGAGGAGCTGCAGAGCAGCCTGCGCCGGGTGTCCGGCGTGGACGTCACTGTGACGGAGGTGCACACGGTGACGCGGTTCACCGACAACTGCCGTCAGGCCACGAGCTACCGGTGCGGACGGGTCCTGCTCGCGGGCGACGCGGCCCATGTGCACTCACCGTTCGGCGGGCAGGGACTGAACCTCGGCATCGGGGACGCGATGAACCTGGGCTGGAAGCTCGCTGCCGTCGTGCGGGGACGGGCAGCGGACGGTCTCCTCGACTCGTACACGAGCGAACGGCATCCGATCGGCGCGTGGGTGCTGGACTGGACGCGCGCCCAGATCGCCCTCATGCGGCCGGAGTCGCACGCGCGCAAGCTGCGCGCGGTGTTCACGGATCTGACGCGTACCGTCGACGGCACCACGCACCTGGTCAAGAAGATCTCCGGTGTCTGGCAGCACTACGACCTGCCGGGTGACCACTCACTGGTCGGACGCAGCGCGCCGGACCTGGAGTTCGCCGACGGCACCCGGCTCGCGGACCACCTTCACGGCGGGCGCGCCGTGCTCCTCGACCTGGCCGACGATCCCGAGCTGCGGGCTCTTGCCGAGGGCTACGGCGACCGGGTGGACGTCCGGACCGTCGTCTGCGCCGGGGTGCCGGAGCTGTCCGGACTGCTGGTGCGGCCGGACGGGGTCACGGCCTGGGCCGCGGATCGCCTTCCGGCGGGGGACGCGTTGGTGCAGGCACTGGAGCGGTGGTTCGGGGCGCCCGCGGGGCGTGGCACGGGGGCTCTGCCCCCGGACCCCCGCTCCTCAATCGCCGGAGGGGCTTGAAATGGGGCCTGCGGAGGGGCGTGAAGGGAAGCTCAGGTGCTTGAAGCAGCGCCCCCGGAGGGGCTTGAAGGGACGCTCAAGGCTTGAAGAGGACGCTCAGGTGCTTGAAGCAGCGCCCCCGGAGGGGCTTGAGGGGAGGGGCGAGGCGTGTAGAGGACGC